>JBARRE010000614.1:0-1954 GCA_049644065.1 Sedimentisphaerales bacterium
ATAACGGGTATCATTCAATTCCCGCTCAATATGACCCTCTCGTATTTCCTCTTGCAGAAAACGTTCTTTCTTGGCTTGTGGCAGACAACTGATTCTCTGTCTTATCAGCTCGTATTTCTCAGGTTTGCCATGATATGCTTCGAAGGGCGTTTTGCCTCCTTTGACGTGCACATTCTCATCTACGTAACACAATGTCTTGTTCATATAACTGTCGTCGCCGCTTCGTTCGTGTGGTAGAATATGCTCGATTTGAAATACCGGCGATTCAAACAGTTCTGTCGGGCTTATGCTCTTGCCTGTGTAAAGACAGGTTTTGTTACATTCGATCCATAGCTTATACTTTAAAATGTCCCCATATCTTGGGCTCTTGATACTTGTATGCTCTATAATCCAAGACCTAGCTTCTTCGTTTAGCTTTTGATTGTTTCTGTTCTTCTCAAGTGTCTTTTTTCTCGCGAGCTTTGTATTTTTCAACTCCCGTGCCATCTCGATAACTATCTTTTTGGGCTTGTCGTATTCACATACTATTCTATTGACTAATCTCCTGACCTCATTCAATGCTGCTGTCACAATTGGGTTTCTTAAATCATCTGGCTTTGGTAACCTGCCGGTTGATTGCTCGGTTTTTTCGCTACCCTCTTTATAACCTGCTTCTTCTTTGGCTTTATGAGTTTTCAGCCCTTTTTCCATGTGAGGTAGAAGTTTCAATATTGCCTTTTTTGAATATCTCATATAGTTCCGCTCGAGCCTAACTTCTATAAATGCCCCAGCCTGTTCTTTATTGAATCCGAATTCATTAATTGTCTTTTCTTTATCATAGATGGCATGCAATGCCTGATTCATTGCGATCTTTGTTTTTTTGTCGAGATCCTCCCAGCCCTTCGGTCCTAACAGTTTCTTGCTCCGCATCTGTTCAGAAAATCCGTCGCCGTTCATCCAATTGTTGTCGCCATCCTCCTCGAAATTAAACCTTTGTTTCTCTATTAGCCCAACATCTTGTTTCGATAATTCTTTTTTTAGTCTTTCGAACTTGACCTTCTTTTTCTTTCCAAGTTCTTTAAGTATAATTGACCTTTGTTCATCTGTAAGTTCTATCTCAGAACCATCGGCATTGCGGATTTTCATGTTGTTGACATCTTGCAAAATCCTGAATCGTCTCGCAAACCAGTCACCTCTTGGACAACGCTTTTCACCCTCCTCTAATTCACAATCACCTATTGTTTCAGGGTCCCACCGCACCGGTCTTTGAAAAAATATAACCTCATCCTTAATCTTCTCCTTTAAATCCTCTGTGAGCACTTTCGGATGATATTCGGACTGTTTTTCCCAGAGCAAATCAAATTCGTTCTCATACATAGACCTGAATGTATATTGTCCACGAATCTGTCTCTGTGTAGTGTCAATGCTTGCGAAATATTCTCCTATTGTTCTAAACTTCCTTTCATCGATAACCTTTTCTATTTCATTTGCTCCTTTATGTTCTTTGTCACCCTTTGCAATCTTACTCTTTTCGTTTGCCTCTCCTGTTTTGCGATTGCTTTTGAAACCCCGTCTTTTATTTATATGAAACAGAGCTCGGCCAAATTCAAATAGCTCAAGTCTTTCGTCCAATCCTTTGGCTCGAAGCTGGTACGGCTCTGTCTTTAACAGTAGTTCCTGCAAGCTCTTTTTATCTTCTGGCAAAAGCCTGTTTCCCCTCAGTATTTTTACAAGCTGGTCTCTTCGCAAGTTTTGTCTGCGATGAACTCTTCTGGCCCCTCTTGCTTCTCTACGTTTCGCACACTTTGTTTTCTCATTTTCTTTCTCTGTACCTACTCCTTTGGGAAAAACTCTTATGCCAATATCAATTATTGAAGGCTTCTTGCCGGTCTCAATTAATGCCCAGCCGATACTGTTGGATCCAATATCTAATCCGAGTGTGTATGAGTGCATAATTTCCTCTCCAAAATATTCA
>JBARRE010000615.1:0-8926 GCA_049644065.1 Sedimentisphaerales bacterium
ACTCGTTCAGGAACTCTGTTTTTCCTCATGGCCATAATTGTATTTCATCTTATACCCGATGCCCTGCGAATTGCTCCGATCCATATTCGCTGCGGTCCATCGTTTCCTTCCAGAGCTCCAGATTCTCCAGGTATATGCCGGTACCCCTGGCGACGCAGCTTAATGGGTCTTCGGCTATTTGGACTTTCAGCCCGGTTGCGTTCGCTAATGCCGTATCCATTCCCTTCAGCAATGATCCGCCCCCACAGATATGTATGCCGTTATCAATGAGATCGGCGGACAATTCCGGTTCAGCCTTTTCCAGCGTTGCCATTACCGTATCGAGGATTGCAGCAATCGGGCCTTTGAGAGCTTCGCGGATTTCCTCGCTCGTTACGACAATTTTCCTCGGCATTCCCGAGATGGTGTCCCTGCCTGCGACTTCCATTGTCAGCTCCTTTTCGAGCGGGGCGGCAGAGCCGATTTCGGTCTTGACTCTTTCAGCTCTCGCCTCGCCGACGAGCAGGTTATAAGTCTTCTTGAGGTGATTGATTACGGCTTCATCCATATTATCGCCGCCGACTCGAACAGATTCGCACGAGGCAACGTCAGCGAGACTCATAATGGCCACTTCGGTAGTTCCTCCGCCTATGTCGATAATCATCGAAGCGGTAGGTTCCGTGATTGGCAGTCCGGCTCCTATTCCGGCCGCCATTGGCTCTTCAACCAGATAGACCTTGCGTGCACCCGCACGTTCGGCGGTCCCAATGACCGCCTGGCGTTCAACATCGGTTATTCCGCCGGGCACGGCTATCACCACGCGAGGCCTGACGATTCCGCCGCCGTGCGCCTTGCGGATAAAATAAGCCAGCATTGCCTCGGTAATTTCGAAGTCGCTGATCACGCCGTCTTTGAGAGGTCTTATTGCACTATTCGAGCCCGGTGTTTTGCCTAACATTTCCCGCGCAACCACCCCGACGGCTTGGCCGTTGTTCAGGACGATATTGGTGCCTTTGCGAACGGCAACGACCGAAGGTTCATTGAGGACAATACCTTTGTCACGGACATAAACCAGCGTAGAGCATGTGCCCAGGTCGATACCCATGTCCAAACTGAACCAGCCAAATACAATGTTCGGCATCATCTTCGATTCCTTTCATAAGGTTAACTTATCCAGTGCCAACAGCTTATTTTCATACAGCACTGAAATCATTCGTAGTTCGGCTTTACAAAAATGCCACTTTACATAGATTTACCTGTTCGCATATACCTGCCGTGTATTCGGAGTTTCGGTATTTTTATAGGAGCATCTGATTTTTAGGTCCTATATGAATGCACAATAGAGATTTGCAATACTATGCGGCCGTTCTGCTTCACACGAATATTGTGGGAGCTTGTTATTGCCGCCCGTTATCGGGATAGAGAATTGATTCAGACTTAATGTTAAACTCTCTGCACAGCTCATCGGCAAGGACCTCAGCTCGTTTTATCTGGAAGTTGGTAAACTGAGGATTTTGACCGTTCGTTACGATAGAGATGTAGATAGTCTGTTCATTTTGTCTGGCTCGCCGCTTGTTATTGTCCGCCGGACGATTCACCGGGAGTTGTCTATTCCACTTCTCGGTCGGTTTTATCTGGCCATCGTGGCCGGTAAGCCCGTTGTAGATAATAAAATGACAGTCTATATCCTCCTGATCGGAAACACTGCTCAATGAGCCCGATTGTTCAACTTGCATATTAGAGTCGGATGCGACTCGAACATCGGAGCCACCTTCGCTATAGTAAATTTCGATCCACTTCCAATATCTCGGACGCTGGACTTCTCGTGAACGAATCAATTTTTCGACAGGAACAAGACGGTAATATTGCGAAAGGCAAAAAGCGCCGGCCGAAGGTGGATTGTGACCCAGAACATTTAAGATTATTGTGCAGAGCACGATGGAAACCAGCAGTGCTACAAGAACTTTAGTCTGCCTTGACTGAACCGTCATCATTCACCCTCTTTATTGACCAGAATATTCAGCATTCTTTTTGGACCATTCATAAAACGAAGATATTCTTTGCCCCCTGCCTCCGATCCGGCACTATCAATTTCGGCATTACAAAGAAAATGCTTTAACTTAGTTAACCTTTCTTAAGACATATCTGATACAACAGCACAGTTGTGATGTTTTTATGGGAGCCGTCAGGTAAGCAGGTCCTATATCGGGCACAAAAGGGCATAAACAGTGATAACAATAGTGCTCGTAGACCTATCGTAGAATCGCTGCGAACTAATTATATTGATATACGCGTTTTTTACATTCGCTTATATCGCGGTCCGCCGCCGCCTTCGGGGACCGTCCACCTGATATTATCGAACGGACATTTCCTCTGGCATGTCTTACAATGCAGGCAATTGGACGGGTTGGCCGGCTTGACCTCGTCGTGAATCGTCTCGTAGACTCCCGCCGGGCAGAACGTTATGCAGGGATTGTCGAATGCCGGGGCGCATTTGGTTTTGCAAATATCACCGTCCAGAATTGTCAGATGTGAGGGCTCCTCTTCGCGGTGCTCGGTTGCCGCCACTGCGGTGAAGGTATCTTTATCGAAGTTATGATCGGGCTTGAGGCGGTATCGAGCGACCGTCATTGCCTCGTAATCCTTCTCAACCTTATACTTCGGCAACAGGCCGCCAAGAATCGAGAGCGGCATGCCCTGCAGAGGCCCGAATTTGGCAACCGTCTGCCGGAAGTTTTTCGCCGATTTCATTTCTTTAGCAATATTCGAGCGGTCAACCAGCTCGGTATATTTCGATGCTGTCGCTCCAGGATTGTCGAGGCAATGGACAATAGCCTTTGCCGCTTGCATTCCTGAGTCGATCGCATTGTGCAGGCCCTTGATTTTGTGCATATTTACGAAGCCGGCGCTGTCACCCAGGATCATAACGTTGCCTTTGCCGATACTGCCTGTTTCTGTGTCTCTCGGGATTGCGTAATATCCGCCTTCGGGAATCATTTTCGCACCGGCCTCCACGACCGTGCCGCCTTCGATAAACTGCTTTACGAAGCGGTGATTCTTGAAATTGGTCAGCGCATCCTGCACGTTCAAGTCGCAGTACTTCCAGTCGGCGCCGATAATCATGCCGACAGACAAATGGTCCTGAACGCCCGCGTATACGATGCCGCCTCCGAACATTCCGGGGCCGATTACCGGCATCCAGATGGGATAGCCCATCGCGTGAATGACCCGGCCCGAAGTGAACTTGTTGTACTGTTCGGGGTTGACCTTGATCAACTCTTTCACGCCTACCGAATACAGTTGCGGGCTCTGCCTCTCCAGATGCGCCTTTTCCACGAATTTTTCCGTCAGGAGCCCATCGCATCCTTCTGCCAGCACTATAAAATCGGCGTTGATTATTTCACCTTCGACATAGTTCGGCTGCTTGTTGCCTTCCTTGTCGAGACCCTGGTCCACGAGTTTGATACCCGCCGCCTGAGCCGAGCCGTTGAGTATGATATCGTTGGCGCCAAAACCGGTCAGCACCTCAACTCCGAGGTCTTTCGCAATCTGGCCCATCCATTTGGTCAGCTTGCTGATAGAGACGGAATAGTCCCCCTTGTGGATCATGTCGCCGAAGCCGAGACGAAGTGACTTGCAAAGCTTGATCGCAAAGAAGATATTAAACGCCAGCTTTTTACCCAGCAGGAACATAATATCATCTTTGTCGATTTTATTTGCAAGCACGTCTTTGGCGGCGTCGCTTTCCTGCCATCCCGGCGCCGCCGAATCCAGAAGCGTATGCAGCGGCTCGGCTTCCAGGACCGCGCCGGAGAGATTGTGATTTCCAAGGTCCGCCGCCTTTTCCACGACACAAACGTCGATATCAGGATTAGTTGTTTTGAGCTGTATCGCAGCGGCAAGACCGGCCGGCCCTGCACCGACGACCAAAACGGATGCTTTGCTGTAGTCTTTGATGTTTGGCACTTTCTACTCCACCTCTAATCTTGTCCTGTATTCAAATTCGAAATTCCAATATCTCTATTCAGCCTTCAACGCCTGCACCAACTGAGGTATAGTATCCTCCACAGTTCCAACGATATAGTAATCGCACTGCTTGAATATCGGTGCATTCGGATCGCTGTTGATGGCAACAATCGTCTCGGTGTTGGCAACGCCGATCATATGTTGAATGGCGCCGGAGATTCCCAGCGCAATATATAGTTTCGGCCCGATGGCGGTGCCTGTCTGCCCGACCTGGTGCACCCGTTCGATAAAGCCTTGTTCAACGGCCGCACGCGAGGCGCCTCTTTCGACCTGCGTACCCAGCTTCTTACTCAAGCCATCGCAAAGTGTACCCAGAAGCGATTCGTAGTTGTCCCTGCTCTGCATTCCCTTGCCGCCGCTGACAATCACTTCGGCGCCGAAGTTCACTTCGCCGGAGCCAAGTTCAGTCTGTATAATCTCCAGACTGACATCGTCTTCGGAAAGCTCGACCTGGTGTTTGACAACCTTGCCCTTTCTCGACGGATCGTGGGGGAGCCTTTTCATAACGCCCGGCCTTGCGGTCGCCATCTGCGACTTAGAGTTCTTGGTGCGAATCGTAGCCATCACGTTGCCGCCCAGCGCCGGTCGCGTCTGAAGCAATAACGCTATGTCACCCTTTCGCGAGCTGTCACGAATATCCAATCCCGTGCAGTCGGCGGTCAGGCCGCTATGGACACGATACGAGACCATCGGCGCCAACATCCGCCCCTGGGGCGTGGCCGCGTAAAGAACTATCTGCGGCACATATTTGTCGATAGCATCGGCTACAGCCTTGCGATAGGCAGTCGGATCGAACTGTTTGAGAAGCTTATGCTCGATTGCATAGACGGTGTCGGCACCGGAGGCGATCAGCTCTTCGGCCATATGCCCGACGTTGTCGCCGGCGATACAAACACCAACCTTGGTTTCGAGCGAATCGGCTAATTCGCGTGCCTTACCCGTCAGTTCGAAAGTCGCCGGGTGAACCACGCCGTCACTGTGCTCGGCTACAACCCAAACCTCACCCTTGAAGGCGGGCTTGGTCACCTTAAAGCCCTCTATCATGTCATCCAGCGTCTTTTTATGAATACTCTCACCGGTAGATTCAAGAATCTTGGCTTTGACGGCATCATCTATTTGTACCACCGATTTTATGCCGAGTTCTTTGACCTTTTCGATAAGGAGGTGATAATCATCCTGTTCCTTTTTTGTCGCCTCGAAAATTCTTTGAAACTTGTCTTTACGTTTGTCGGGTAGAACATAGCCGCCTGCCTGGGCGTCGCCATCCTGATCCGCCTGACCATTGCCGCTCTTGACAGAATCTATAAGCACTTCAGCCAAAGATTTCACGTCGTTGAACTGCTGACATTTGCGGGTGCTTTTGCCCGGGGGGAAGACTCTGATAACTGCCGTCTTGGAACCTTTGGCTCCGATGACGGTAGCTTTGATGTCATCGGCGCCCCATTTAACAAGATCAGCCTTATTGGCCCAGCGGCTTCTGCTAAACGTAGCGAATAGAGTATGTTCGTACTTGGCGACGGTAAGTACGGCCGGCAGCTTCTTGGTGGCCACAGTCTGGCTTCCGCCACTGATGATTCGAGTGAACTCGAAACGTTTTTTCTTATATTCGGCGCCGGTGACATAGGCGATGCAGGGCAAGCCCAGCTCCTCGGCTATCTGAGCCGGCACCTGTGCCGTATCACCATCGACCGATTGCATGCCGGAGACCACGAAATAGTCTTCGCCGCATTTGAGCTGCTCCTTGGTGATTTTTCGGATCGCATAGGCGAGCGGATTGGCTGTCGCCCACGTATCGGCTCCGCCAAGCGCCCGGTCGGTGAGAAGAACCACTTGATCGGCTGAGCGAGCCAGACTGTAACGAAGAACCTCCTCGGCCATCGGCGGGCCCATCGTCAAGGCGATGATGCGTGCCTTGTCGTCGCCGCTGATCTTTTTCATCATGTTCGCAAACGCCAGCGCCTGGGCGTCCAGTTCGTTAATTACGCTTGCCAGCCTTGTCCGGACAAGTGTGCCGGTTTCAGGATCAAAAGCGTTGTCAGTGATTTGCGAGACGTCGGGAACCTGTTTTACCAAAACTATATAGTCACTCATGTTTCGTATCTCGTCTTTCGTACCTCGTATTTCGTTTGAACTGCTTCATAACCCAACACAAAAACGTAAAGATATAACTGCGTTAACTTCAAAGCCACTATTGTAGAGTAAACGACAATAGGTAATATAAAGATAGGGATTATACCATTAGCCAAAACAATTTCAAATAATATAAATTCTGCTTTTTTTATTTTCATGCTGTCATGTGCGTCAAAACAACTCGCACCTCTAAAAAAGTTTTATTTAGGGCTTGTTTTGAATAAGAAAATGATGTTAAATTACACCCTTGATTATTGGTTTTAAGGAATGTCAATAGGAATAGTATAGTTTTTTTGAGGTGAACCGGAATGGCAGATTTGAAGGCATTAGCTGAGGCTGTTATCAATGGAGACCAAAATACAGCGTTGGAAATCACGAAGGCGGCTCTGGAAGAGGGCACCGCGGCAAAGGATGTTCTGGACAACGGACTAATCGCAGGTATGGACACTGTAGGCGCTCTTTTCAAGAAAAATGAAATCTACATCCCCGAGGTTCTTATCGCCGCTCGGGCGATGAAAATGGCGATGGAAGTTCTTGAGCCGGAGCTTGTTAAAGCCGGCGTCAAACCGGTCGGAAAACTGCTGATCGGCACCGTCCAGGGCGATTTGCACGATATCGGCAAAAATCTGGTCGCAATGATGCTCAAAGGAGCCGGCTTCCAGGTTATAGACCTGGGCGTAGATGTCGGGCCTGAAAAATTCATTGAGCAAGTCAAAGCAGCGGATGCCCAGTTGATTGGCATGAGCGCACTTCTGACGACAACGATGCCCGGCATGGAAAAAACCATCAAGGCGCTGAAGGATGCCGGAATTCCCGTCAAGGTGATGATCGGCGGCGCTCCGGTAACTCAAGATTATGCCGACAGAATCGGCGCCGACGGCTATGCGCCTGATGCCGCTTCTGCCGTCGATCTTGCCAAGAGCCTCGTCGCCTGAAAAAGTGCCCAAGAGCAAAAGACACAAGGCAAGAAGGAGAATTTGCCGGACATAACTCCCAGGTTCCTGGTTCACATTTTTGTATGAAGTTTTTGAACTCATGATAAAACTCTTAAACAGCCGTTCGTTCGGCTGTTTTTTTGCGCCCAATTCTGGTAAAATTGACACTTGATTATGCGACCTATAAAGAACCACAATTTGGCGCAATTACTAATGCAGCTTCGATTTACGCCGGAGAAGAAACGGCGAAAACAGCTCGATGCGGCCGAGAAACTTTTTGCCATCATCAACAAGGACAAGGAATATCCTTTCGAATTTGTGTGCTTTCGCATCACGGGCTTCCACCTCAAGATCGCAGACGAGGGCGAGCTTATAAAAGGCGATGAGCTGCTCGAAGACCTGATGATCTTCATTTCCAAGCTGAGCGGCAAACTCGCTCGTCCCGTCACCGAACAAAGTCAGAATATTTATAGTATCGAAGAGCTGGCCAAAACAGTTGGTGTCTCAACCAAAACGATTTATCGCTGGCGAAAACAAGGCCTTATCGCACGAAAATACATATTCGATGACGGCATAAGGCGTTTCGGCTTTCTGCAGTCAACCGTCGATGAATTCCTTATGGCACATCCGGAACTTGCCGGCAAAGCCAAAAACTTCACGCGGCTGACGGATCAGCAAAAACAGCAGATTGTAAAGCAGGCTGTCAAGCTTGCCGCCGGCACGAACCTGTCCCGCCACCAGATAATAGACAGGATAAGCGTCAAGACCGGCAAGTGTCACGAAACTATCAGATACACACTGCTCAATTATGAAAACGCCCATCCTGATAAACCCGTTTTCAAAAAGTCAACCGGCGTAATTGAACCGGCCCAGGCCGCGGAAATTTATCGGCTATTCAAACAGGGCTGTAGTATCAAAGAGCTAATGGAGCGTTTCGACCGCAACAAAAGTTCGATATATCGAATCATCAATCGACGAAGGGCAAAGGTGCTTCTGGCTAAAAAAATCGAATTCGTCGCAAGCGATGAATTTCTCGAACAAGATGTCAAAGATCGCATTCTGGCAGAGCCAATCGACAATTCAGAGCCATCCGCCCTCATGAATACCGAGCCGATCAAATTGACCGGCAACTCCCTTTCCGAATATCTGCACACATTAACGGATGCGCCTGTACTCAACAGAGAAGATGAAGTCGAGCTTTTCCGTCGATACAATTACCTGAAATTTTTAGCCTGCCAAAGCCTCGCCGGCATTAAACTGTCTAAAGTCTCGGGCACCATGCTAAGTCAGATAGAAAGCTATTTAGCCCAGGCCGAAGAGATCAAAAGAAGAATAATCGAAGCAAACCTGCGGCTCGTTGTCAACATCGCTCGCAAACATACACTCAGCGGAGCGAATCTGCTCGATTTGGTCAGCGAGGGCAATATCTCGCTGATGCGTGCGGTCGAAAAATTCGATTACAGCAGAGGTTTTCGATTTTCCACTTTCGCCTCCTGGGCCATAACCAAAAACTACGCCCGCAAAATTCCGGACCAGATCGGCCGGCTCGGCAAAGCAACAAAAGCGTCTCTGGCAAACATCCATCGCGAAATGAGAACCGAAGACGCGGCGGATTTCGCCGCCATCGAACGCGCACACCAAAGCCTTACCCAGGTAATAAAAAACAACCTCACAAAACGCGAGCAGTATGTAATAATGAACCGTTTCGGTCTCGTTGGCCCTCCGATAAAAAAGGAAACAAAAACCTTAGTACAAATCGGCCAGGAACTCGATTTGAGCAAAGAACGAATCCGCCAGATCGAACTTCTCGCCCTGCAGAAATTACGCCAATCCCTCAGCCCCGAAGAATTCGAGCT
>JBARRE010000616.1:0-2919 GCA_049644065.1 Sedimentisphaerales bacterium
GCTTGTAGAGGACATCGGGGACGATCAATCTGTCGGCGGGGCGATTACCTGACGCTGGTCGGAGCTTGCATAGAATCTCATAATCCGAGTCTTGCTTGAATTCCGAGATCTTCCGCTCAACAGTGGACACTATTTCGCCGAGAGGTTCTTGCCGGGGTACAAGTGCCAGAACAACCTGATATGGGCTTGTATGCCGGCATAAATCGACTGCGAATTCTGCGGCGCGTTCCTGATCGGCGTACTTGTAGTAGAGGATATCAACCTGTTCACGGATAAGGTCTTCGTTCGAGTTGGCTCCTTTAGAGTAGTCGCAGAATGAGGTGACATTGATGCGCTGACCGCTTGAGTTTTCGAAACCAAATGCATCCTCCCTGGTATAGAAAGGATACTTGAACCCGACATCTGTTTTCAGATAGGAATAGGACACGATTGATTCGTCTCGATCTACTTTCGGCAGCATATCAAGTTCATTAAATGCCGGCACGGGTTCGGAAGGAAAACGCCTGCTCATCTCCATTTGGATATGTTCTACGATTCCTGCCTTAACCACGCCAACTGTTGCATAGAATGATTCTGCTTCAAGGTTTTCGTGTGAAAACTCAGCCTGGTTCAAACGTGCTGCCAAATCTGCAGCTTGCGGAATCTTAACGGGCTCGCCGATGATGTCGTTCTTAAGCTTGTCCCAGGTCATTTGGAATGTCGAGCACCAGATGACGTTCTTTTGTTCCTGCATAGGACAGTCAAGGGTAGCGACCACCGTGGTTTGTTTCAAATCCGTGGAATCTGTAGATTTGGGCTGTTTGGCCGTTGTGATTTGGCCAGTTACTGAATGAAGTTCTGAGTCATTGACGAGCAGTGAATCTATTCGATCTTGAGCATTACTTCCAAGTGAAGGTAGGGAGCCTCTTCGAATATCTCCACCATCCCAGAAGGTGTAGATGTTATCGTCACCGATCCCACAGAGTGGATTATCCTCAAAGCTGACATGGCCATCCAGGAATACGACATTTTGCCCTTGTTTGTTATGGGTAATCGCATTAGCGACTTTCAAAGATTCCCTGTCGCCATAAGGATTGAACCTGAAAAAGTCTTTAGCTACAGCAACAGGAGAGCCTATCCACGGATTCCTGTCGGCGGCAACTGGCATGCCCGGTTCGTCCGATGTCCTAAGGTAATAAAGGCCAAACGGCATATGGTATGCATAGCTGCAATGCTTGTAGGCTTCACGCCCGAAATCCCACAGATCCGTGAGTTTTTTGTCGTTTGAAACCACATCAGCCGGATTGAACTCTATGGTTCCGACATCGGCAGGACAGACAAAAGTCTTGGGATGTACCTCGGAATGCTTGACCAGAAGGTAGAAGCAGGACGAGATACTTCCATAGCCGCTGCGCGGCAATACACCATCGTAGTCGGCGGCGTAGGTCAGCATCGCCTTGCCGATCATGGACAGGTTATTTTTGCACTGGATACGGAGAGTATAGAATCGCAATTTCCGGAATACTGGTCTAAAAATAGCCAGAACAAACAAACACACAAAAACTAGTACCAGAACCTCTACAGGGCCAAATTTTCTCACTTTGTCTTGCTGTGCCATCTTTGCTTTTCCTCCAAAGATTTCCCGATAGCTCTTTCGCGTCGACGGTATTTTACTATAACTTGTTATTACCAACAACAATATAAGTAAAGATTTACCACAGCCCGGCGTAAAGCCGTTGTTGAGATGTTATCTGAAATGGAAAGGTCCCGCTTTGGCAACAGACTTTTTGCTGTAATGGTACAACATCCCGGTTAGTTAGGGTCCTCGAATACGAATTCCTGCATCAGTTCGGCGTTGTCCACCCACATCACGAAGAACGGGGATGCTGCCGGCTCGCGTTTCTTAACGTATATCAAGAAGGGCTTGTCGAAGTGGAAACTACGTGGTTCCGGAGCACCTCCGAACGGCGGAATGATAATTATAGCATCCGATTTCAAGACAACTCCTGTCCGGCCGAGTGTGAAGTCTATCATCTGCATGGCCTTCTGGATGTAATATCCCTGGTCCATCCACGGCTGGTTTCCGAGCGACTTGCCCTCCAACTCCGCGAAGTGATGAGTCAGTTTATAGAGCACATCTGGAACAGTCAGACTATCGGCAGGTTGGAAATCTGACGCGGGCTGGAGCTTTCGCAGTTGTTCGTAGTTCGGGTCCTGCTTGAATTCGGAAATCTTCTGCTCAACGAAGGCTACGGTTTTGCCGAGATTTTTTTGCTGGGGCACACAGGCCAGCACAACCTGATACGGATTAGTATGTATACACAAATCAACTGCGAACTCGGTCTCGCTCGCCTGATCGTCTTGCTTGTAGTAGAGGACGTCGACTTGTTCGCGGACCATATTCGAGCTGTCTGAGTCCGAGCGAGTGCAAAACGACATGACTTCGGTAACCGTGCCGTTCGAGTCCTGGAAGTCAAATTCATTATTGCTGGTATAGAACGGATACTCGAATTCGATATCCGCGTTCAGATAAGAGTAGGCTACGATCGTTTCGAGCGGCAGCTCATTCATATCATCAAAAACAGGCGCCGGCTCGAACGGAAAACGCTGCGTCATCTCGTCCTGTATTTCTGCGATTATCCCATCGGCCAGGAAGCCGGCCGCTGCGAAGTACGATTCGTTTTCGATGTTTTTATCTGAAAATTCCGCCTTGTTCAGACTGTCCGCCAGCTTTTCCGCGCCAGGGACCTCGACCGGCTCGCCAATAATGTCCAGCTTGAGCATGTCCCAGGCCATTTGGAATGTTGAGCACAAGATGACGTTGTGGTATTTCGGGAAGGGACTATCAAGGGTAGCGACGATTGATGTCTGTTCGAGATCGTTTGAATCTATCGCTTCGGGCTCTTTGGTGATTGTCGTGCTCTCAGGCGAAACCGGGTC
>JBARRE010000617.1:0-1878 GCA_049644065.1 Sedimentisphaerales bacterium
CTCGAAGTGGGGCTATACGGCGTGGCATCCGAGCGGCAAATTAGCCGTATACTCGATAAACAAGGTTCGCCAGTTCTTTCATACGGGCCGGATAGAGGTTCGTGACGTTGTCGATCTCGACTCAGCACTGGTCTGTTATATGGTTGAAGAGCAGAAGGCGGTTTGCCCCCCTCAGTTGTCGGACAAAAATCAACTTGAAACCTATCCGGCGTGGTCTCCGGACGGTAAGTATCTCTATTATTGCAGCGCACCAGTGTTATGGAAAGACCGTAATACTGTACCGCCTGAGAATTACGAGAAGCTCAAATATGATCTTTGCCGTGTGAGCTATGATGTCAGCAGCAATAGCTGGGGCCAGGTCGAAACGGTCTTATCCGCCGAAGAAACCGGTCTGAGCATTTTGCTGCCGAGGATTTCTCCCGATGGCAGATTCCTGCTCTTCTGCATGTGTGAGTATGGCTGTTTTCCGGTATATCAATCCAGCAGCGATCTCTACATAATGGATCTTTCCACTGGTGAATATCGAAGCGCTGCCGTCAACAGCAAATATTCCGAATCGTGGCACAGTTGGTCGAGCAACAGCAGGTGGATAGCGTTCAGCAGCAAGCGTCAGGATGGACTCTTCACGAGGACGTATCTGAGTTATGTTGACAACGATGGTAAGCTGCACAAACCTTTTATATTGCCGCAACGAGATCCTGAATATTACGATTCGCTGCTGGAAACTTACAGTGTTCCTGAGTTGATCACAGGCAGAATAAAAGTGGGAAAATCCCTTCTTGGCCGGGCAGCCCGTGGTAAGGAAAGTATTTCAGTTGATGTTCCCATTACGTCAGCCACTCCCAAGGTCAAAGAATTCGAGCCCTGGATGGAGCGTGAGTAAGAGATAGAATAGTGAGCAATTAATGGTTTCGGAATACAGAACAATATTACGCAGGAAAAGCCGATTATTGCTCGGCGTGATATTCTTTTTGCTCTGCTATCTCTACGTATGGCAATTTATCAAGCCGGACCTGATCTATCACGGCTTCGGCACTATCATACCTGATGTCCCTTTATTCTCTGCCGGATGGCGGTTTCTAAGAGACTCGCTTGACATCCCCGGCGGATTGACTTTTTATGCATACGGTTTTCTTTCACAGTGGTACTACTACTCATGGCTGGGGGCGTTGATTGTCGTGCTTGTTGCTTTGTGTCTCTTCGAGCTTTCAAGACGGCATTATATTCACGACGGTCACCCTTGTTCGACCATCTTGTCCTATTTTCCGGCCATCATGGTAATTCTAACATACAATCAGTACGCCCATCCGCTTGCCGCCTGCCTGGCCTCTTCTATGGGATTGCTGTTTTCGTTCGCCTTCGAGAAAATGCCTTTGCGCAGAGGCCCGATTCGCATGGTGGTTTTCTGTTTAATGGCAGCGATTTGCTATTGTCTTGCAGGTGCCGGAGGTGTGCTGGTTTTTTCGCTCATAACAACAGTATATTCGCTGTTTCTCCGCCGAGATTGGTTGCGGGCAGTTCTAACAATACCGGCGGCAGCAGCTATCATCCGGATTCTTGCTGAATACGCATTTCATATGTCACCCAAACAAGCATTCCTGGTGTGGACACCTTTCTTTCAGAGTATGACTTCAGGTATGGGGACACTCTCCTGGATTTCGGTTGTTATGTTGTATACCTTCTTACCTGTCACAGTGTTGCTCATATTCTTGTGTAAAATGCTGCTCCGCAAGGCTTCAGATGCCCGTGCAGCCCATCCTGATATGGAACGACCTTTGTCAACTGTAATTTTTCTATTTTTGTTTCATTATTTTTTTAAGCTTAATCGCGTGGGCTGCTTCGACAATGAATCAGTCTGATATTCGTGGATTATCCCTT
>JBARRE010000618.1:0-5652 GCA_049644065.1 Sedimentisphaerales bacterium
AACATATCCTGCCTTCTCAAGGCACGTAGTCCTTTTGACTAATCAAAAGGACTACGAACTTTACAATGAAGAATGTAGAAAATATGGGATATGTAGCTAATCCTCAATTCATCTGCTCGTCTTTCAGCGAATCGAGGCCCATAATGGTATCGTGCATAAACACCCGTCTTCCGCTCGGCGTGTCGTGGGCCGCATACGTCATTTTTCGCTCCGGGTCGTAGTAGGCATACCAGCTATAGCGGCTCAGCCATTCGTAGTCTTCGTCATCAACCTTTGCATTCAGGCCGTTGCCTAATGGTATTTCTTTCATTATAGTCTCTTAATTCCGCAAATAAAATAACAACCAAACCTGCACTTGCAGAGAACCACGATTGTGGCTAGAACCAGCATTGCGAAAGGTATATAAAGTGTACCCATCTTACTTTACCACCAATGAAAAGCCTGGTAGGGTATACAACTTGTCCCAAAGGAACTTATTGCACACACTGTTCTATTCATTTTCAAGAACATTTCGCTCGTCTTTTATTTGCTACAGAAACATCATAATTATTTATCCCGCGTGTGCAAAATGAATTTTGCACACAATACCGAGCTTAATCAATGATGTTATCACAAAAGCTGCGTTATAGATGCCAGGGGCTTCGCATGGGGCGGCTTAGCATTCTGTTGGCCTGCTCGTCGTTAATGAACTCTTCCTCTTTCGGGTCCCAACGGAGCTTTCGGCCGAGTCTTATGGCGATATCATCCAGGTGGCAGATGGTGTCGGAGCGAACGGCGGTATCCACGGGGCAGATTGTTTGCTGTCTGCTCTTGATACATTCTATGAAATTCCGGCGATGATTATTGCTTCGAGGCAAACGGACCTCATCGGTACCGATTGTCGCGGTCAGTAAGGACTTCGGCTCGGCATCGAGGAATTCCCGGCCCACCAGGACCCAGCCTTCGGTACCCAGGAACAGTATTCCCAAACCATTGCGGAGCGAGAATTGTTCGGCGCGCTTCAGGGCGGTTTTGGTGTTCATGTGGATCATCCTGACACCGTTGGCGTAAACGTGCTCGACTTCCCATTCGATTGCGGTATCTGCAAGCCCGTCGGCGGGAATGACGCCGGCGCCTTGTATTTCCACCGGGCCGGTGTCGTCGGTTCCGTTGCCCCACTGGGCGATATCCACAGGGTGGACTCCCCATGCGCCGCCGAGGCCGCCGAGCGAATAATCGTGAATGAACGTCCACATGCCGAGCGTACCCATGGCCCGCGAAGCGCATCGCTCGTAAGTATACGGCGCCCAGGGGGCCGGGCCGAGCCATGTGTCGTAATCGAACTCGTCTTTATCCGGGGTTGGCTGGTTCGGCTGATTCGGGCAGGTCGGGCTTGGGTGCGAGCCGATCATTATCGTATGGAGTTTGCCGATCTTCTCGCTGCGGGCCAGCTCGCAGGCAAAGCGGAATTTGTCGTCGGACCTCTGCTGCGTGCCGAACTGGAACACGACATTGTGCCGGTTCACGGCGCTTCGCACGGCCTTTCCATCGGCGATGCTCATTGCCAGCGGCTTTTCGTAATACATATCCTTGCCGTTACGGGCGGCCTCTACTCCTATCAGGGCGTGCCAAAAATCCGGCGTTACAACTGTTACGGCGTCGATATCTTCACGGGCGAGCAATTCGCGATAATCGCGATAAACTTTACAGCCCTCGCCGCCGTATCGCTTCCGGACCCTTTCGACGGCCCTTTGGCGAAATATTTCGCGAAGGTCGCAGACGGCCGCCACCTGCACATCGTCGTATCCGAGGAACGTTCGCAAATGCCCGCCGCCCATGCTGCCGACGCCGATGAATCCCATTACAACTTTTTCACTCGGCGGCACGGCCCCGTTTGCGCCCAATACCGATGATGGGACAATGTATGGAAAACCTGCCGCTCCTAACGCTGTGCTGCACACGCTTTTTAAGAACTGTCGTCGATTCATAATGCCCGATATTAGCGAAAGGTGACGGCTGTATCAAGGATAAATTCGTCTAACGGAAGGATAACTGAGTGTTGAAAAAAAACCTTTGGAATAACTTGAGAAGCCATGTTATGATTTCTCAAGGCAAACAAAACGATGAAACAACATTAAAGATTTGGAGGTTAAAATAGCAATGTGGAATAAAACGAAATCATCGGACAAGGGGCAAAGAAATGATTCTCAAACCAACTTGAATGACGGCATAAATCGTCGTGATATGCTGGTAGCAGCGGGTGCTGCGGTCGTCGGAGCTTCGGCGTTTCCATTGCACTGGGTAGCCGCCGCCGATAAGAAGAAACAGAAGGTCCTCTACTTTTCACGCTCGGCCGGTTTCGAACATGAGGCCGTAAAACGCAAGGGCGGTAAGCCAAGTATCTCGGAGAGAATCCTCGACGAACTCGGCAAAAAGCACGGCTTCGAGGTGGTCTCGACAAAAGACGGCCGGGTATTCGACGGCGACCTCGATCAGTACGATGCGATTGCCTTCTATACCAGCGGGGTTCTGACCGAGCCGAACAAACAGCAAACGCCGCCCATGACGCCGGAGGGCAAGGAGAAGCTCCTGCGTGCCATTGCCGCCGGCAAAGGCTTTATCGGCCTTCATTCCGCCACGGACTCGTTCCATTCCAAGGGACCCAGCAACCAAAATCAGACCGAGGTGGATCCCTACATCGCGATGATAGGCGGCGAGTTTATCGTCCACGGCGCCCAGCAGAACGCGACGATACGCGCGGCCTCGCCGAACTTCCCGGGAGTTAAAAGCTTCGGCGAAAGCGTCTCGCTCAAAGAAGAGTGGTACACTCTGAAGAACTTCGCCAAAGACCTGCACGTAATCCTTATCGAGGACAACGAAGGAATGGAGGGCGAGTGCTATCAGCGGCCGCCGTTCCCAATGACATGGGCCCGCATGCACAATAAGGGGCGGGTCTTCTATACATCCTTCGGGCACCGTGACGACATCTGGACCAATCCCGGCGTTCAGGGGATTATTGCCGGCGGTCTTGCCTGGGCCATGCGAAACGTCAATGTCAATGTGACGCCCAATATCGACAAGGCCACCCCCAGGGCCGGCCAGTTGAAGTACTGAGATTGCCTTAGCCGGCTTTTCCTTCGGCAGAAGCGGCATCAGGAGCAGACAAAGAAAAGTAGCTTTCAAGAATGTGGCCGAGGATTTGTTCGCCGCGTTCGTTGGCGTGTATAGGGTCCCGTTTGAACCCATCGAGGTCTTTGCCGGATTCGCGGATGTACCCTGCCCAAGCCGCTTCCATGTCAAGGAACGCTGCGCCCGTGTCGCGGGCGAGGAGTTCGAGGCCTTTGCGATATTCGCTGAAATGATTGTGGTCACTGATTCTTTGCCATTGGTTATCATCCCGAGGATCAACGTTGCCGAAAGCGCCGGTCATCAGCAGAATATCGGCGTCTGATGCAGCCCTGATCTGACGAATCACTTGACGTATGGACTCTATGTCACCACGGTGACTGATGCCGCCGATCATCACAAGAGAAGGTTTGTGATCGAGCACGAATTTCTTCACCCGCCCCGGTTCCTTATACCACCAGCAGCCTGTAGAGCCGCGGACCGAAGTAATTTTTTCGATTTTACATTCAGGATAACGTTTCTCAACCAGCAGGTTCCAGCATGAACGGCTCGTATCGTTTACAATGCTGTCGCCGAGCATCACTACCCGTAATGTGTCACGGTCGGTCAAAAGCTTTCTTGTTCGGGGCAGATTTTTCCAGCGGTCGGGCGGCGGGCCGTATCGAACCGGGTCCATTTGCGAGTAGATGCTGTTGATCTGCTCTAACGTTCGCTGATTTTTCCTGATTATAATTCCGTCGTTAGCAGCCAGGCTTAAAGCTAAAGACAAAACAATAATTAATGATATTTTACTCTTTAACATCTTAGTCGCTGTACTCCATGCAGGTGCAATTATATTAGTATCTCGGCAAATTTGTTTGGCAGGGCTTCACTTTGTACTTCTTAATGAAATCCACCGGATGATAGCTCGATTTCGCCTGTCGAAGGCCGGAGTCGCCAAGGTCCTGTTCCCGGTTTACAGTTTTGTATTTCTCCGGCAGTATCGAAGCGAACGCCTGGTTGATATACTGATAAACGCCCCTGGAATTTTCTCCGAGAACGGCTTTTTCAAAATGTATCACAAAGCTCTCCCCAAGTGACACTTCTTCACCGAGGCAATAAGCTACCGGTTGTCCCTCGATATAAAAAATGCCGCCGCATAACTGCAAGGGCCACATTTTCTCCAAAGCTTCCCTTGCAGCAAGGAAATCATTCGGTTCGTCGTGCTGATTATTCCACCGCTCCAGAATCTGCAGTGCATCATCCCGGTATTCTTCGAGCAGGGGTTTCGCCTGATATTCATTATTTCTTATGAATATATTGAGTAAATTCTTTTTCTTGTGGAACTTTCGGCCGGTAAGGTTCACTAAGTCTTCTCGTGAATAAAGATAGTCGAAATTGTCCCTGTCTTCGCAGACGGAGTATCCCATGGTTGCCAGTATTTCCGCCTGCTGCCCGGAGACGGCTTTCATTACCCGGTAATTATTGAAAAGCTCTCTTATGATATTTTCATCAGGCAATCCAAAGGGCAGCATAAAGAAAGGCTTTTCTTTATCCCGGCCGGTTATCACAAAAAGTCCATTTTCCAACCGGGATATCCTGTAATTGTGGGCCCGGCGAAATAGATAGATATTGGCGAATGTAAATTCGGAAATCCCATCGGCAAGGGCCTGGAATTTCGGGTGCAGGACTGGCCGCATATCAATAGAAACATCTGCCGAATCAGGATATTCTGCTGTCATCGCTTCCAAATTTGCCTTTCAATCCGTTTATCTCAGCCAATAAAGTTACGTTACGAAATCCACAGTATATATTACTCAAGCGAATTATGCCAAAACTTCATTGGCATTCGGGGGCGTATCCAAAGGTTTGATCTTATCCTGGAAGGCGGCCGATACAACGCGTCGCTGGCTTGCGATGCGTCCTTTCATCTCTTAAAGCGTTTAGTGATTTCGTTTTTGCCTGTTGCCGCAACTTTCGAACTAAAATCATCGAAATAATCTCTAAGCTGCTTTTGAGCTTTGGCGTACTCGGACTTGTCGATAACATTGTGAATTTCGTCCGGATCGTTTTTGCGGTCGAAAAGTTGGTCAGGAAACCGTTCGCGGTTGTCGCGCCTTTTGTATTTGGGGATGGGGCCGGGGTCGATCCAGACGCCCAGTTTGTAGCGTTCGGTAATCACCGTTGCCTGGTTCCAGTTTTCCGAGAAGGCGTACTTGCGACCCGTGGGTTTGTTTTCGGTCAGCGAGGAGATCAGCGATTTTCCAGGAAGTTCGGGAGCGTCCTTCGGGCGCTTCAAATCCAATAACTCCATCAGGATCGGATAGAGATCGACCAATTCGGCCAGGCTTTTGTTGACGGCACCTTCGAGAAAACGCTTCGGCCAGGCGACGATCAGAGGGACGCGCAGCGTGTCTTCGTAAACGTTGTGGCCCAGCGCGCATTTTTCCACCATCCCGTGCGCCGCGACGAAGTCGCCGTGGTCCGACGTGTAGATCACAATCGTCTCGTCGCTCAGGTCAAGCCGGTCCAGCCCGTCCATGATCCGCCCCACGCACGCGTCCACCT
>JBARRE010000619.1:0-3056 GCA_049644065.1 Sedimentisphaerales bacterium
AGATTGTGCTTGTCGTCGTTTGCGAACTTAACGAATCTGATTGCCTCGTTGCCCCAGCGTTCTTCATCATATTTATACAGACTCTCGACGGCTATATCTTTGGCCTCGAACGAAAGCAGTCTTTTGCCCCATTCGTTCGGGATGGTTTCTGTCCCCTCAATAGTATAAAGGAAATACTCACTCAGTCCCTCTTTCTTAATTTCTTTAGCTTTCAAATCCGCAAACCAATTCTGACGCCGTCCAAGTATCTCTGTTTTGTATTCTCCGTCTGTCACGCTCGCATCCTTCTTGATCGCATCTTCGTCGTATCCAATCATTCCCGGCCTGTCATAAGGATATTGGCGCCTTGCTAATTGAGCGATTTCGTCAAGTATATGGACCTGGCCGACTATCAGCCGGGTCTGGGCGTTGTCGTAATCTTCGCCGGAATTGTTGCCGAGGCGAACGTAGCCTTGCATTTTCATCGTCTTTTCGTTCTGCGAAAGTGTACCCATATAAAACGCACGCCAGGATAGGCCGCTCGTGAAATATGTAATCTCGAACGGTACCTGGCCGCTGATCTCCGAACGAATGAGCCAGCGGCCAAGCTCCCGCAGCCTCGCTGGAAATACCAATTGCTGAATGTCGATTTTTCCCGCCTGCTCCAACGGCTCTAAACTCAGTGAGGTCGGGTCAATCAGCGTATTGGCCCACATGAACTGAAGCCAGTTCCAGCCTTTTTTCAGTGTCAGGTTCCGCCGCTCACGCACCAGCGTCAAATCCGCCGAATTATAAATCGTAAGCTGCACCTTGTCTCTTCTCGGCAATGTCACCAGCTCGATCGCACTTGCCGGCGCAAAAGGAGGCTGCTCGGGTATCGGCTCCGATATATGTGCTTCTGTAGCTTCGGCGGCAGCGATATCTCGTGAAGGTCCCTTAGTCGGAGCTGTCATGTCTGATGTTTCTTTGGCGACGATTCTTGTTGCAGCTTCTTCCTGAGACGGCTCAACGGCTGTTGCCATCTTCATTTTTGCGTCGGTATCCTGCGCCACCATTCTCATTGGTGAATCCGCATCTGCTTCGCCTTTGGCTTCTGATTCTTTGCTTACTATTCTGACTTCCGACTTTGGCCCTTTCGCAAATTGCCTCCGGGTCGATTTGTCTATGTTCAGATTACTCATCAGCAGCACAAAGCAGGCAACCACTGCCGCAGCGACGGCTCCGATCCAGGGCGAGTTGTAGAATGGAATGACCTTCTTGCGTGCCGGTTGTCCGGCCTGATCCAAAACTTGAGAGATCAATTCCTCAGGCACGTGTGCATCTTCCCGCAGCAGGTCGAGTGCGGTGAACTTTTTAATTAGCTGCTCCAAACGCTCCCGGCATTCGGCACAGCCTGCCAGGTGCTCGGAATATATGCTCTGCTGCTCTTGCGAACTCAATCCGAATCGGTATTCGATTAGTTCATTTTCTGTAAGATGATTTTCCATATCGTTTCTACTTAAATCTCAGGCAACTTATGCGCCAGCGTCCTAAGTGCTCTGAACATTTGTGTTTTAACAGTTCCAACCGAACAGCCCAGCGCCTCTGCCACATCGGGGTAACTGAGCTGCTGATAGTACGCCAGAACAAGCGTTGCCCGCTGCCTTGCAGGTAGTAACTCGATAGCCCGCCGGACCTGTTCGGTCTGCTCGGCCTTCAACGCCTGCTCTGATGGATTACACGAATTATCCGCAAGGGCAACCGCACCTAATTGATCGCTGTTCGGATTGTCGCAATCGAGCTGCTGATTCAGCGATACGGTTTTGATACGTTTGCCTCGGCGCATCCCGTCTAAAGCTACACGTGAGGCGATCTTGAAAAGCCAGCCCTTAAATTGAGGGCCGCGAAATGTATGGGCTTTTTCGTGCACTCGTTTGAATGTCTCCTGAAAAAGGTCCTCAGCTTGTTCTCGATTTCCATTCATTCGTATCAAATATCCCAAAACGCTATCACCATATCGGCGTACAAGCTCACCGAACGCTGCCGGGTCGCCCTGGCGATGGGCGTCGATTAAGCTTTTGTCCGTATTTTCCATCGAGGCTATTAACTCCATCTACCCTTATAGACGTCTATCATATATCAACGGTTGACATGTGGTAAAGTAAAGTTTGTGTAAAATCTGCTTGGATCGGTTGTTTCTGAACCATGCCGTCATGTCTGCTCTGGCATTTCGAGACCGGCAAGTTGTTTGCGTTTAGACGGATTATTCACTGTCGGCGTTGGTGAGGAATCGTTCGCTTTCTGCGCTAAACTGCTACGACCGATAAGAGTGGGCTTATTTGTCTTGATATTCAGGCGCAGAATTACCGGCTCTTCATTTTACATTTGGGACCGGTTTATTCATCGCCCAGAATACGGCATTGATCAGCATTTGGCGAAACGGCGCATTCTTAAAATCATCCGGGTGCCCGAGCGATGTGTAAAAAATGCGGGATTGTTTGTATTGATTGGTCCAGGCAACCGGCTCGGGCTCCTGATCGGGGATCGTGCCGACCAGCAGCCGCTTTGTCGACTCGGCCAAAGGTCTGACCTCGTATAGCGAACCGTTGCTTATGAGCGGTAGTTTCACGTCGGCCATGATTGGATGACCGACTGCTCCGGCGGCTGCCGTGACGGTGCACTTCGGCCCGCTGCCGTGATGGCCGTGGTAATTGCCGCCCAGAACCTCGGGGTCGAACTTGAGCCATTCGGCGTGACCTTCCGGGGCCTTGCCTCGGGTGTCCAGCGCATGGCTGGCGGTTCGCAGCCCGATCAATGGCCCGCCCCTGTCCAGATAGTCGCGGAAATACTGCATCTGCTCGGCGGCTAATGCCCTGCGCCGCATGAACAGCACCGCTAAATCCGCATTCGTCAATGCCTCCAGCCCGGCCAGATCATGGCGGTCTTTGCCGTCCTTTTCCGTGCTGCCCTGAAGTATCTCGCAATACAGGCCGTATTTGATTTTCAGCTCGTGTGAAAACTCCGGCAGCGTCTCGACTGCTCCATATTCGCCTTCTGCCGATATGAAGACCACGCGAGGGCGTTTGTCGTTCTTGAAG
>JBARRE010000620.1:0-7088 GCA_049644065.1 Sedimentisphaerales bacterium
TGGCGACGCGCTTCGGACAGGACGATGGGAATGTTCGCGGATTGTTTGGTGCTCATCAGTCGGTCTCCAAAAAAATTGGTTTTAACCGGCCCGCCCGACGACCCGTCACATGGGCCGCCGATCAAGTGGAACTCACCGGCCACAACTGACAATACCAGCGAAAATAAATCATTTCATGCAGGCTTACCGAAATGACACGTCCTTTCCAAGTAGTGGTTAGTGCCATAATAACTCCTCCTATAAAAGAATTTCAGGTTCTATTGCTTCAGCGCCAACTTTTCTTTAGTCCGCCGACAATTCTGGTTCTGCCATAGTACAATCAAAGAGATACTTGACATTGTTTAGTGCCCTCGAGGTTTCCAACTGGAACTGAACGCACTGTCAGTTTTACAGTGCCAGCTGGTTTGTTAATCGAAATCTTCTCAATACATCGCCGCAGGGCAACCAGCTTTTCCTGGGGCAGACTGTTATGCAAGGTAAATTCCAGACCAGCCAAAAACTGCATGCCTTCGGCAACTATCGTATCAATCTCAGCCTGTGATAGAGATAATCGCTCCAGTTCTTCCAGCCGGGCCTCAATTTGCTGCTTTTTAGTGGTAAGTTCGTTGAGCCTTTTGTCAACGTGGTCGCGGTTGGTCTCTGTGAGATTATCCAAAAGGTTATTTATGATTTTGGTTATGCTTTCCAGTTCGGCCTGTGCCCTCTGGCGTGCTGAGGTGATGTCTTCTTTTTCCGTTCCAGTCTGGGCTTTGACGGCTTCGGCAAGCTTTTGTCTGCCGCCTTTTTCAAGATACGGCCTGTAAAAATCAAGCACTGCTTCAATGACCTTAGATTCCAATATCTCTTTAGGAATTGCATTCATCTGGCAGATGCTTGTGCCCTTGGTAATATAGCCGCCGCAGCCGTAGTAGCAAGTCTTTACCCTTGAGCCATCTAATCGCCTCTTGCCCTTATTTCGAGTAACACCCTGATAGCGGTTTTCACACAGACTGCATCTTAGCAGGCCGGAGAGTATGAACCGGCTTCGCTGGCCGTTCCATGTTTTCCCATGGTTATTAAGTTTTGAAATACGTTGTCGCTGCTCAATTGACTTAGGGTGATTTTCAAGCCTTTGCCTGGCCTGCTCGAATAGCCGCCGATTAATCAGTGGCGGATGGGCATCACGAACGACAATCCAGTCTTCTTTCTGGTTAGGTACCAGTCGTGCCCCGTGCACGCTCTCGCGGGCTACTGCCTGACCTTTGCTGATTCGATGGAAACGACCATCCATGCGGCGATTCCACACCATATCTCCGGTATAGATCGGATTGACCAGGATAGACCTGATAGTCGAATCTGTCCAGAAGCCGCTGTAGATATGCGACCACTCGGGCCCACGCGGCGTAGTAATGCCTTCTTGATTGAGTGTATCGGCGAGCGACTTGTATCCTTTGCCTTGCTCAGCGTACATTTGAAATAACCTCTTGATTGTTTTTACCCGTTTGGGATCGCTGGGCACAAGTCTGGCGTGGTCGCGTTTGGAGATGCTCAGCGATTCTCCGCGAGCAAGGGTGCGGACAAGAGTTCCCTTTTCATCGAGCAGTTGTTTCGACCTATCGGGCATGTAGCGAAGGACAAAAAGGAATTTGCCATCGGTATTTTTATAACGCAGGTCATAGCCATACGGCGGCGTGCCGCCCATCCAGCAGCCGGTTTCAGATTTTAAAAGCAGCCCACGAATTGTGATCTTCGATAGGTCCCTGGATTCCTGCCTGGCCTGCCATTGCTTAACTGGTCGCAGGAGGTCATCGGTAGTGTCGCCGTTGAAGTTTTCACTGACATAACGCACCTCGACGCCATGAGTACGGAGTATATGCCGATAGTATCCTGCCTCATCATTGTCTATGCGCCCGAATCGCTTCACATCATAAACCACGATGATATCGAATCTGCTCCTGGGACTCTGGGCATCATCGATCATCTGAAGAAAGGCCCTTCTCCCGAGCGTGCTTGTCCCGCTTATGGCATCATCGACATAGAACTTGGCGAGTCTAAGACCGTGCTCGGCGGCATATTGTTCGAGAGCCTTCTTCTGATCCGGGATGGATTGTTCCTGTCGGTCCGTGGAGCGGCGGACGTAGCCTACTGCCCGGTTTTTCTGGTGGGTATTTGTGTTTTGTCGAATCATGTAAGTAGCCTCTATTAAAAGGGTTACATCAACCCTATAGAGCCATATAGAGGGGATAATAGCAAGTCTATTTTGGGCTATTTGCCCGATATATTTGCAGTATTTGGCATGTTATTTATGAGATGTTCGGCTTTCTTTGGGTCTATTCGGACGCAGGTGCTCCGGGGGTGGAATATCCCGTAATTATCGAGCAGTTCCTTGGGATTAATGGCCTCGGCAACGGCGGCAGCTCTGTATTTCCACTCGATATCGAGGCGATGCAAGAGCTCTCCACCGTGGCTGTTTTACATGCCGATTACCACTCCACGACTGAAAAGGCATCTCCTTTCTTTTTTACGGCCTGCATGGCCATCTCAAGTGCATCCGGACCATCGTCGTTTTTGGCCAGAGGGAACTGAGTAAGCTGGCCTAACAACCCCCTGTGCTTGCGGCAGAAACGTATATTGCCCTGTTTCACATAGGGCTCGAGACCTGCGATTCTGGACTGCTTTTTTAACCTGCTGGTGATTTTATGGATGGGCAGTCTTGTTCTACATTCGACAATACGTCTTTCAAGATCATCGACCATAAGCTCCTGGAAGTTGTTGATTTCGATTGCGAATTTCTTGAACGGTAGGGTATCAACGTGTTACCCGAGGAAAGCAGAAGCTCTAAGGCTGCGTGAGTCGCTCTTGGGCATTGCGACCTCTATGAATACCGATGAACTCGAATCGGTTTGCTTATTCCGCTGTGCGCGACGGCTGGAAAGTCTCTTTCGCCAATTGTAAAAGGTCCCTTCTGACAGTCCTTCAGTTTTGCAGAACTTACTGACCGACATGCCGCTGTCCTGCCAGGTCTCGATAACCATCTGCCAAAACTGCCGCCGCTCGTTATTCGATTTTGCCTGTCTTGTGCTCATGATATACCTCCAATTAAATCACGAGCAGATTATCACATATAGACGCAGTTGGAAAGGTAAGATATGGGTTGGGCATGTCCAGAAATAGACCTGCCCGATTATATTGTAGTCGCACATTATGTAAGTGTTGCTTAATAAAACCTATGTGTTTTGTAGGTATTGTCGGGGTCGACACGCCCGACAATGGATAAGTCTTTAATAAATAAAGGGTTACGAGAATTCGCACCCCTTGTCGACCGACAAACCGCAGCAGCGCCAATATCTACGAAAATACCGGTTGTCCGGTGCCGCACAGCTTTCCGAATATATCTGAAAAAACGTTGTATTGATCTGGCTTGCAGCGCGCCCGGGGCCTGGGCCTGTCCAGAGGCCCAACTGCGGCACCATGTGTGCTCAGCTTCAATAGAACCGTCAGCGGCAAGGGAAAGATGACCGAATCGCTTTCAAGAAGCTTTGGGTTTACGTTTACGTGGTTTTGTTTTTTTTCGGGCATGACTACTATTATCTCGTGCAGGTGGTAACTCGTTCTTATTGTTGGCTCCAGGTTCTATTACTTTAGCATCAACTTTCTTCGTTGCCAGCTGGACAAGATCTGCGAAAGTGCCAATTTGTAGATTGTACTGTTCCGGTGAACGCGGCAGGTATCCCAGGCTTTGCAACTTATCGATCAACTCTGTTTTGATTCTCCAGGCCAAGCCGTAGTTCTTTTCACGTAAGGCCTTTGCGGTGAGATTCCTAGCCCAGACAATTAAGTTGCCGGCGACACTTTTGACATCAATCTCATCTACCAGCTTTGCCGCATCTTTTCGATTAGCTTTTTCGTCACGTATAATAGTCTGGCGATGGACTTTGAAGATTTGCGAAATTTCTTCCTGCCTATAACCTTCCAATCTTAGATATGCAACACAGACTCGCCTGTCAGAAACAGAAATTTCCTTTGGATCGAGAATCCCTTCGCGAATTCTTTTTAGAATGTCTATAACGTTATCCGTCATAATATTAATTCTCCTCTAACATACACATACATGTCCCTTGCGACTAGGACGGGCATAACTTAGAGCCAGTGCATCGGCATGGTCGGGGCTGCGGCCAAGTCTTTTCTTAATATCCTCTTTGGGTTCGACTATAATTTTACCAGTCGATGTCACACGCCATTCGATAGCTGCCAGTTCGCTGACCAGCTTATCACACCTTGCAGGAAGCGTCATAGGTACAGCGGCATCCGGTTTCAATGCATCATGTACCTTCCAATAGCATTCAGCCCGCATGTTGGCGTACTTTTTAGAATCATATGCTGATGAACCGAAGTTGACGGCCCGTACCCGCCGACGCTGTTCTTTAAGACGGTCTACGACACCGGCACCAATGCCAATGACGTCAACGAAAACATTGTTCCACGACACTTTATGCTTATCGACGAAGAGAATCAATTTGCCGACGGTTTCCATCGTGTTCTGGTTATGATATTCTTCAATATCTCTGACGGCAGCGCTTTCTCTGAGTAAAAAGACCGTGGCATCATCACCTGACCGGGCTACGTCTACACCAATGCGTTTTTCGTCAGGATTGACAGCCACGTTATTTGCTAGTCGTTCCTGGGCTGCCAGGAGCCAGTCAAGAGGAATAAGTCCGTGTTCAGATGTGGTTGGGAATTGGCCCAATACCTTTGTCTGGTATAGCGGCGATTGTTCACCCCAGTCTTTTCGTCGGTCCTCGACCCACCGTGAAGTGACAAGCTTTGGATAGATAATCTTTCCGGCTTTAACGTTAGGGCAATCCAGGCAGCTTATTCGTATCGTTTTCCACTCAGGATTGTTGACAGCATCATAGAACGGGCCACTGGGAGCAATTGGGTTACCTATGGCCAGCCAACGCGCAAAGGCACCGGCCATCTGGCCCTCGGCAACATCCCAGATAGATCTGCCAATACCTGCTGCCTCATCAAAAACAAGCAGTAAATTCGCCGAATGAAATCCCTGAAAGCGCGCGGGTTCATCGGTGCTCAATCCGAGTGCAAACCAGTCATTATCAACCTTTATTTGAGTTCGAAGCACTTCCCCGCCCAAGGGTTTAGAAGATTGCTGATGCTGTCGGCGTATCTCTGCCCATAAGACGTTTTCAACCTGCCGCCAGGTTGGTGCAGTTGTGATAACAAGTGAATTGGGATGTGAAAATAAAAACCATAATACTGTTCGTGCAGCAACCCAGGTCTTACCCACACCAAAACCACTGGGGACCATCGTCCTTGTATTGTCACGAACACTTTTTATGATCTGTATTTGCTTTTGCCAGGGTTGTTCACCGCCAAGGACATGCTTGCTGAAAAACAAAGGGTCCTCCTGGCACCTTTTCAGGAGATTTCGCGCATCTTCTGTTTTGACTTCGTCTTTCATTTGGCTGCTCCAGGAGAACCGAAATGCTCAAGTTCGTATCTTTTTCGAATAAGGTCGCAGTACCTGGGGTCCAGTTCCATGCCATAGCAGATGCGGCCCATCCTCTCGGCTGCAATGAGTGTTGTCCCCGAACCCAGGAACAGATCCAGCACGATGTCACCAAGTGCCGAGCTATTGCGCAGAGCACGGATAGCCAGAGGCAGCGGCTTTATAGTTGGGTGACCTTCATTGCGATGCGGTTTGTCGCACTGCCAGACGGTAGTCTCATTATTCGGGCCGAACCACCTTGTAGACTTGCCTTTTTTGAAACAGTAAAAGTATGGCTCGTAGCGATGTTTGTATTGGGCAAATAGTGAGCCTGCGAAGGTGTTCTTGACCCAAATAAGCAGATTTCGTTGCTGCCAGCCGGTTTGATCCAATGCCTTAAGTACCGTTGTTATCTTTGCAGAGGCAAACCATAAATACAAAGCCGTCTTGCCATCGGAGAAATTATGTGCGTGACTAAGCGCCTTTGTTAAAAGGGCCATGTAATCGGCATCAGACAGATCATCCCAGTGCCTCTGGCCGTTCTTGAGTTTACCTATAGTACGATCTTTGCCGACAGCGCCGCCACGGTAATTTTGGGCATAAGGGGGGTCCAAAAAGATAAGTTTAGCTTTGCAATTGCCTATTAGCTTTTCGACATTGGGGAATTTTGTCGAATCGCCGCATAGAATTCTGTGAGGGCCAAGCTCGATAAGTTGGCCCGGTTTGGTCTGAGGTTTGGTAATCTGCTCGAGTTCGGACTCGAAGTCAAAATCATCCTCTTCAGGATTTCTTTGGAGAAGTATTTCATCTATAAGTTTAGAGGCCTCCGGTAATTCAAAACCGGTTAGCTCGAAATCGAAGTCCGGCACGCGAATAAGCTCGTTCAGCAACGTGGCCAGCTTTTCATTGTCCCAGGTGCCGGCGATTTTATTGAGAGCGATATTAAGGGTTTTTTCCTTTCCCAGCGGCAAGTCAACAACGCTGCAGGTGACTTCCGTGTCGTCGCGAGCTGCGAGAATTCTGAGCCGTTGGTGCCCACTCACTAAATTTCCGGTTCGGCGATTATAGACCAATAGCTCGACACAATCAAACTCATCGATCGACTTCAAGAGCTTTTCGTACTCCGGGTCGCCCGGCTGTAGGTTCTTCCGAGGGTTATAAGCTGCAGGTTTTATCTTGCCTATTGGGATTTTCTTAATATTCAACATTGTGCTTTTCCTTTCAAAAAGTCTGCTAATATTTTCTTTATGGTAGTTGAAATAAGGGTGAAAAAAATCACGAGAAAGTCATGTACTTACAGAATTGAAGAAAATCGCGTGTTCAATCGCAGAAATGCAAATTATTTTTTTGTAAAATATTCCAAAAGAAAGTCATGAAGAAAGTCATCAGATGCTGTTATAACTTAAATATCAGCAGCATTTGGGCAGGCCATGATAGAATTGTATAAGAAAGGATATAAGATCATGGCCAGTATTTACAAAAGGGGGAAAGTTGATCAGCGACAATTATTCTTACCGTTTAACGACAATTGAATGTACCGCCTCTGTATGAGGCTCTGTAGGCTATTCTGATTTCCTTTAGCTAAGGAGATCAGAATGGTCAC
>JBARRE010000621.1:0-2150 GCA_049644065.1 Sedimentisphaerales bacterium
CTCCCCGAATACTTTCACTTGGTAAAAGATGATACTAATAAAAAGGCGGAGTGGGTTGTGGTACTACCCAAAGACGTTCCGGCTGAAACAGGACTGGCCGAGGTTAGCTTTAATCGGCCCGTCGAGGATCCCTCCAAACCCTACATCACTCCCGACGATGCGGATAGTTGCTGGAAGAAGCCTGGCCCCGCGGCAGGACCTTTCCAGGCGCATCCGGGGGACGGTAGCACGGTGACATACTACTGGTATCGATTCGCCGACCAGCCTGCATTACTCAACGCCGATTTAACGGATAAAGAGCGGGAGAGCCTGCAGGCGCGGGTGGAAAAACTCCACCGGAGCTGGAAAAAAGACCGCGACTACCTGACGCCACCGGCGATTGGAAAACTGTCGGATATTGACCCGGCCTTGATTGTAACCCCGCCGCCGGGCTTGGAGGCAGGGTATGTACCCATCGCCACACGACAAGCAGCGGAAGAATAGGTTAGCTTCGGCCCAATGTCGTTCGCAGCCTTGGCTAAGCAGGGTTGAAAGGAGATATGACAACAGCATGCGAGTGAACCGCCAAAAAGCGGGCTGGAATTTCATGCTGTCGTCGTGGCGGATTGCAACCTAAAGGGGTCATGCCGTAATTATCAACATTGTACCATGTGTACTTGTCAAGGCAAGATGGGTCCACCGCAAAACCTGCTCCTACAAGCCGGTTGCGGGAGGCCTACTCTCATCTCTAACGCCGCTTGCTGCGGCACACTGACACGATGCCACCCTGGTATCGCGGTGTTTTTCGACTCGTGAAAGAGGTGACTTTTAGAAGAATTCTGTCGTTATACAACTCCTGAAAATGGGATTGTTTATGGGCGCAACCTCCTCCAACTATCTTACAGTGGTCCGATCTTCGATTGACAACCACATCTGTTGGTATAAGAAATTCCTCTTGGTCTTGGTGGTTGCGTTTGATTTTCGGCCGGTGCCAAAATCTGAAACAAACGGGGATTTTTCGTTTGGTTTACTTCTTCACAATTGCGGCAACCCAGCCGCCCTTGTACGGCGCGGAGAGCGTTACAATACCACCGGGCTTGATGGTCTTCTTCATCAGGCGATAGCCTCCAGCGGCCGATGTCTGGGTGGGTACGCCCATGGACACGCTAATCCATGTTATATCGAAGGGGCCCGTTACGTCGGACAGATCAAGCCCGACGGATCCGCCATTCGTGAAATAGAGCGCGTAGCGTTCTCCGGATTTCGCCGCCAGGTAGGCCTCGTTACTCTCGCGGTCCGAAAGCAGATCCATCTGTGGCGTGATATCCCAGAACTTGATCAGGCCCTCAAGAATGCGTGCTGCCTTGATACTTGCCTTAGCGAAGTCGTTTAGTCCGTTACCGGCGTCCGGACGGTGGAACCGGGCGCTCGCCGAGCCGCCGAGGATGTTTCGCCAGAATCGCTCAACACCATCCTCAGGCCCGCCCGTCCCAAAGCTATAATACCCGCTCCCGTATATCTTCGTATGGTTGCTGGGTCGCGGATGCGTGTTGACCTGCCACAGAAGCCACTGCAGACTATCCCAGTGCGTCTGGTCGTAGTTCCGGCTGTTCACCTGCGAGATATCGGCAAACATGTAGTGCTCGGCGTCTTTGAAGATGAGCGGAGTATGCTTTGCTTTTTCGGCCATGAATGCATCGTCGAACATGTCGGTTGTGCAGACGGTAACGCCTTTTTCGGCGGCCTTGGCCTTGATGAACTGAATCCAGTACTGCCCCCATTGAGCCGGGGTGGACGTCTCATTGTCCATACAGTAGAGGACATGCCCGTAGTCCAGACTGTAGGACAGCATCTTTTTGACGAATGCCTCCTGGTGCTTCCGAATGCGATCGAGCTTCTTACTATACCGCGGCATGCCTTTGATCGAATGAAAGAAAGGTTGCAGGTCTTGGCCGGAATGCTTGGGGTACTCGGAAGCAAAGCCTGTTTGCTCGTAGGTGTAGTTGACATTGTTGCCGGGATTCCAGGGGCTGATCTTCCAGTGCAGCGTCGAATAATCGAAGCGGTCCCAGACCTCGATCTGCACGAAAATCTCCCGCTCGGCGGTCCACTTGAGCATGTTCTGGAATCGCTTCCAGTATTCCTGGTTCCACTGATCGAGGTCGAACTTT
>JBARRE010000622.1:0-17664 GCA_049644065.1 Sedimentisphaerales bacterium
ACGCCCGACCATTCTCTGCTCACGGTGTTGGGTGGTCTGTCATCGGTGGAGGTAATGTTCCGGTATGTACTCTCCGTGAAGTCAAAACTCACAAGTATTTCGTCGCTTGTTCGGATAGATGCCGTAGCTCTGAACGTTTTGCCAATATTATAATTTGCATAACGTGCAGCACCGGACACTTTTTTTCCGTTAGGAACAGATGTTTGTCGCTCTATGCGAATAGTCTCTGTAATTTTGGCTTCTCCCCGTTGACCTGAGAGAATTGCCACTTTTACACCCGTGGTGACCTGTGCTATGTCCTTTGCATCCAGGCATTTGAGGATATTTTCCACCGATACTGAATCGGGCTTTTGGCCGATGAGACTTACTCCCTGTTTATAGAGTCCCGGGAGATTGACCTCTACGACAAATGCTTCGACCCGGACACATGCATCCTGGTGTGGGTCTTTAGCCTTATCTGCCTGTTTTGCCTGTGCTTCGGCGGTCGGTCCGATGGAAAGGCCGGCCGGCAGCACGATGCAGAGCGTCACCACAACCAACACTAAAATGCTTTTTGAGATATTTGCCATGATTCTTCCCTTTCAAATTTCATCTCGTACAAATTTTACTGTTCAATACTAAAGAGGCACGAGAGTGAGTATTCGTTACAGAAAAAATAAAACATGAATGATGTAAGCAGGAAGGTTTTCGGTATGATGAAGAGACGCCTGCCTGAGCGGACTTGCTTCGCTGGACAACTGTAGGGGGATTCGTGAACCGCCCCTACAGAGAGTCAAAGTATATCGAAATAACAGGTTTATTCCGGAACAACTTTTGCAGATTGTATTGTTACAGGTTCAGTGGGGACGTTTTCCATGGCTTCGTCCTTGCCGTTCCGATTTATTTTTACTGTTGTTGTCTTTACCGATGCGATGGCATCTACTACGTCCATTCCCTCGGTGACCTTGCCGAAAACGGCGTATCCCGCCTGGTTGTTATCAACATAGTTCAAAACATCATTGTCACTGTGATTAATGAAGAACTGGCTTGTTGCGCTGTCGGGATCATTGGTTCGGGCCATCGCGACGGTGCCTCGTATATTGCTCGGGCCGTTCATGGCTTCATTGATGATTGGATCTCGCGTTTCTTTTTTGGCCATCTGCTCTGTGAAGCCGCCCCCCTGGATCATGAAACCCGGGATCACTCTGTGAAAGATCGTACCATCATAGAATCCTGCCTCGACATATCCGAGAAAATTCTTAACCGAAACAGGGGTCGTCTGCTCATTAAGCTCGATGACGATATTTCCCATGCTTGTTTCCAGCTTCACAACGTTGCTTTGTGACTTCGCAATATTCCTTTCCAAGTTTACTATTTTTTTGTCGGCCTCCGCCTTGTCCGTTTTTTCACTCTCCGCCTTGTTCGTTTTCTCAGCGCAGCCACTGGCCAGTACAACGACCGTCAACAATCCATAGAACCATGATTTGCTATTCATCATATGTATCTCTCAAAAGAAAATTCTTACAATCGCACAATCTTGTTTACTTCACAAACCGTTCGCTAAGTACTCTCGCCGATTTTCTCCTTCCACTTGTGCTTTTTGACTGAGGCCAGAATCTTCTGCGCACACTCCAATGCGGCCAGTCCCTCCTGGGCGCTGACTTCAGGCGTGCGTTCTCTATCAGTAACGGCCTGCAGAAAAGCCTCCTGCTCCAAACGGATAGGTTCCTTATCATCAATATCAAGTTGCTCGATGTGCAGCAAGTCCGGCCAGTTTACCTTCGTCAGGTCAAAATCTCCGGCTTCTTTGTGCCCTTGTATCCACTTAAGAACGTTAATGTTAGGATCGGCCTTGATGATTATCCCGCTCTTTTTGAGATAGTTAACGCTCAGATACGCCTGCCGGCTGAATACCCGGACCTTTCTTTCGGTTTTAAGAGCAAGTCTCGAAGCGGTAATATTCGCTATACAGCCGTTCTCAAAAACGATCCTCGCGTTGCAGATATCTTCCCTGTCTTCAACGACGTTGACACCGACGGCATCCACTCTCTTGATCTTGCTCGCCGCCAGAGACAGGATAATATCGATATCGTGGATCATAACATCCAGCACTACCCCGACGTCGGTCGAGCGGAACGGATATGGGCTGATACGGTTGGCCTCGATAAACTTCGGTTTGATATCGAGCCTTTTGATTGCCTGGGCCACCGGGTTACATCGCTCGGAATGACCCACCGCCACGACAGTGCCGTGTTTTTTCGCAAGGGCAACGATCTTCCTGCCTTCTCTGACATTAGCCGCCAGCGGTTTTTCAATCAGTACCGCAATTTGTTTCTTGATAAAGATCTTCGCCAATTTCAGATGTGTCACCGTTGGAGTCGCGATTGTTACGGCATCGACCTTATTCAGGATCTCTGCGCAATTAGTCGAGGCCAAACATTGATATTGATCGGCCAGACGCTGAGCCTTGTCGGCATCGATATCGACCACGGCAACAAGTTCGCTCTGCGGCAATTGGTTATAGACCTTTGCGTGTATTGCCCCCATTTTGCCTGCGCCGATAACGGCGGTTCGTAATTTCGTATTTTGTATAGATTCATTCATTGTTCAGTTCTCGTTGTTAATTGTGCGTCGATGAACTATCAAGCGTTTCTAAACTTCTCCTGGTACCTGCCAAACTGGTGCTCGTTGCTTTTGGTTATCGCATCAATCATGGCTCGAACATTATCATCGAGACCATCCTCCATAGCCAGGGCTTTTGCATTTTCAATTAACGTGCCTTCCTGCCTGTATAGCTTTTTATACGCTTCGAATATTCGCTGTTGCTGCTCCTCGCTTATGCCGGCTCGATTCAGACCTCGCTTGTTCACCCCTCGAATCTTCGGTGGATAATGTCCACTGACTGTCAGGAACGGCGGAACATCCCGATTTATCCCGGCTAAACCGGCTACATAGCACCACTTGCCGATTGTCACAAACTGATGTGAAGCGGCCAATCCGCTGAACCATACTCCCGTTTCAATCCTGCAATGTCCGCCGATCTGGACGAGGTTGCTCATCACGGTATTATCTTCCACTGTGCAATCGTGTCCGATGTGTGTACCGACCATCATAAAATTATCATTCCCAATTGTTGTCAGATCGCCCGGATGAATACCCGGATGAATTGTGACCTGTTCGCGAATTACGTTTCCGTCGCCTATTACAAGCCCGCCGATCTCGGAATCCGATTTCAAACGCAGAACCTGCGGCCGGCTCCCAAGTACGCAATTCGGGAAAAATTGATTCTTCTGACCGATGCTGACATTCTTATTTATCACCACATTGGCCTCGATGATCGTACCGGAACCAATCGAGACTCCGCTGTGAATTACACAATTAGGCCCAATGATAACATCGTCGGCCAACTTGGTATCTTTATGTATTACTGCACTGGGATGTATCTGAGTCATATTACCTCATTCAAAAAGTTTTTCTATACTTTTTCATCGTCGACGAGCATAAATTTGATCTGTGCTTCGGCGACTACTATATCACCAACCAGTGCTTTGCACCGACACTGTGCGGTTCTTTTCCTCAGTTTGATTGTCTCGGCGATAAGAATAAGCTGGTCGCCGGGCACAACGGATTTACGCAATTTGACATTATCCATACTGAGCAGCACGGCCAGCTTGCCGGTATGTTCCAGTCTCTGTGCAAATAACAAACCGGATACCTGGGCCATTGCTTCAACGATAAGAACGCCGGGCATAATCGGTGTGCCGGGAAAATGACCCTGGAAGAATTGCTCGTTAAAGCTGACATTCTTGATGCCCTTGATTCGTGTATCTCCTTCGATTTCGATCACCTTGTCCACGAGCAAAAACGGATATCTGTGCGGCAGAATCTTGGCAATCTGCCGAATATCCAAAAGAGCATCGGTGCCAAATTTGGCAATGCGTTCCTGCTGCTGGGCCGCCTCGTATAATTTCCTGACAAGCTGCTGATTGAGGACGTGGCCGCTCTTGTAGGCGACAATTCTCCCTTTTAAGGCCCGGCCGACGAGCGCCAAATCGCCCACTAAATCAGCAATTTTATGCCTTACGCACTCATTGGGAAACCTGTAACTGTTCTTAATTGGCCCATCTGAGTTGATGACAAGAAGATCGCGTGGGCCGATATGCGTTCCTATACCACGGGCCTGAAACTGTTTTGCCTCTGCCTCAAGCAAAAAGGTCCGGGCCGGCGCAATATGCCTTTCGAAACTCTCAGGCGTTAGCCGACAACTGAAAATTTGCCTGCCAATACCGGTGTGCCCACCATAATCAAGGTCGTAGGTCAGGCTCAATCCGTCATCAGAATAAGGAAGGGCGTAAATGCACGTATCACCGGCGGCGATGGTGATAGGCTTTCTGATTACGTACTCTTTTCGGCTGACGTTTTGCTCGATGAGGCCGGTACGTTTGAGGACCTTGAAATACTCGGCACAACTGCAGTCCATTGCCGGCAGCTCCGGGCCGTTCACTTCAACAACCATGTTGTCGATCTCAAGTGCGTTCACTGTGGCCATACAGTGCTCGATCGTTTCTATACTGACCGAGCCTTTCTTGATCGTCGTGCGACGACTGCGCTCGGCAAGATTGGACGCAACGGCACTAATCCGGACGGGCTCGGGGGCATCAGTCCGAACGAAAGTTATGCCGGAATCTGCAGGAGCGGGGCGGAAGACAACCTTCACTTCCTTGCCCCCGAACAGGCCGCGTCCTCGCATTCTGCTTTCACTTTTTATCGTCTTCTGCAGCTTCAAGTTTTTCTATCCTCTTGCTCAGTTGCTTGAGTTGCCGTGCCATCTTTGGCAGGCGCAGAACCAAGCCGATTGTTCGCATTGCGTCTTCTCTTTTAATCGCCGGTGTCCAGGCCAGTTTCTGACCGGCCGGTACACTGCTTATCACGCCGGCCTGAGCGCTAATCATCGCGCCATCACCTATTTCTATATTATCGGCCAGGCCGGCCTGGCCACTTATTACGACACCGTCACCAAGCTTGCAGCTGCCGGCAATACCGGCCAGAGCCACTATCAAACAGCATTTGCCGATGACGACGTTATGAGCGATTTGTACGAGGTTATCAATCTTTGTCCCGGCTCCGATGATGGTATTTTCGAACTTGGCCCTGTCAATGCAGCAATTGGCTCCTATCTCGACAAAGTCTTCGATGATCACGCCGCCGTTGTGCGGAATCAGTATGTGAGCGCCGTCGATGAATGAATATCCAAAGCCGGTTGAGCCGATCGTACTGTTTGCCTGAACGATGACGTTGTTGCCTAAGCAGCAGTTGTGGTAAATGACGACGTTGCTGTCTATACGAGAATGCTCACCCAGCTTTGAATTCTCACCTATTTTGCACCCGCTGCCGATGATGCTGTTTTGTCCGATTTCGACACCGTCATCAATTACCACATTCGCGCCGACATACACGCCCTTGGCTATCTTAACATTGTCGGCGACTTTAGCGGTCGGATCAATACCTTCAGTTACGGCCTGGAGTCCGGGTGCGAAAATTTTCAAGGTTTCTATGAGAGCGGCATTAACATTTTTGACGATCAATTGTGGCTTGTCTAAGCCTTCGATACGTGCCGAGACAATGACCGCGCCTGCATGCGACTGGCTGAGCGAGGCTATATGTTTGTCATCTGCGACGAAGGTAACTTCACTTTCGCCCGCCGCCTTAACCGGGGACACAGCAGTAATCTGCCTGCCGATTTTATTAGCATTACCGGTTAGCTCGGCGCCGAGCCGCTTGGCTAATTGTTCAATCGTTAATCTCATTTTTAAATCAAACAGTAAAATGCGTCATATGGATACGGACTTGTGGCATAGAAACCATACGGCAAACCTGAGTCTTATGGCTAAAAAGTCTCGAGCCCGTCAGTGACGGACATTCTTTGCTCCACTATTTAATTGATGAATTTCGATTCTTCTTTATCCAGCTCGGCGATGACTTCACCGGTTAGATCCAAACATCCGTTGCCGTATAATACTTTATGTGTACTGAGAGTCATAGCAAGCTCCTCGTACCGTTGAATAGGAAATTCAGGTTCATCGCTCCCAAGGACCAGGGGCAATCCCTTATCAGCAGCCAACACCTTGGTTATACGCAGGATCTCTTTATAGAGTTCTTGTGTCCATTGTTGGTGTTTTAATGCTTTCTGCTGGGGATTGAATTCCTGCATAGCCTTAAGGTTGGCTTGTTTTTGCAGGTACTCCTTATATTGTGCCAGATGGTCACTGGTGCCCGGCTTTAGGGCTCTGAGCCCGGCGGCCAGTGCCTGGATCTCTCTGGAGAGCTGTTCCTCCTCTGCATCCATCTTGCTGTTTTCGGCATTCGTTCTTTCTCTGTACTTTTCTGTTGCCTTACATTCACGCAACGCACGCCTGACATCGACAAGGCCGATTGGCAGGTTCGTATCATTAATCTTCACCTGGGCCATGCTGTATTCATGAACCAATGACAAAACCACTACACCTATCAAGCAACCCAAAACTGCCGTTTTAATCTTCATATAATTTCCCTTTCTCTATTTAGGCTCTAATTGACAGTTCGACAATCAATTTTAATAAAGTCTTCCCATATAGAAACTAAACACCTGTCTTTCGTCCTCTTCGTCTTTCATAAATGGCGTGGCAAACTCGAATCTCATCGGAACGCGTGTGCCAAGCAGTTGAGGTATAGAAATTTCTATGCCCGCCCCAATCGAGGCACGGTACCTGCCGGTATCGATTGTTCCACTGTCCAGAAAAAACAACGCGCCAATGTTTTCGCCGATTAAGGGAACAGTTATCTCAGTATTGGCCAGGAATATCCAGTCACTGCCTATCGGGTCTTTTCGCACCGGATTGGGAACATGTGTCTGCAGGCCTCTTGTGCTTACGCCCCTGTACTCGAAACCCCTGATGCCGTAAGTACCCGTACCGCCGGCGTAAAACTTTTCGAAAGGAGGCGCTTCGGATACAGTTGTGGCAGCGAGCAGCTTCAGTGTCAGGACGGTTCTTCGTTCGAGCAAGTCCTCATAAAGCGTTCTGTATCCAATGGTGCTGCCTTTCACTATTCCGAAGTCATGGTCACCGGTCACCTGTTCGTAGCCGACATCGAAGCGATAACCATCGCTTGGCATATATAGATCGTTCCTCATGTCTCTGCCGATGCCAAGCCTTGCTCCCACGAGAAGATTGTGCCCTTTATAATCAATGATTTCCTGAGGTGCATCGAAATCAAGTTCATTAACCTCAACATCCTCAACTCTAAAGCCGAAACTGGGTCGCCAGCGGTTCTTAAGCCGCTGCTCGAATCCGACATATGCTTTTCCCCTTTTTTCGTCGTGGCTATCTCTCCACCGTTCGAAGCTTGATCCGACCACATCGAGTGATGTAGGTTTGTCCTGAAAGTAAGGTTCCGTAAATGTTACAGAATAGTAGCTCACATGGGTACCCGGCTCAAGCGCAACTCTCAGGCTCTGGCCTGCGCCTTTGAACGACCGCATAGTGATAAACTCTTCGAGGCTTTCGGGCCAGTCCTGAATATCGAAATTACGCTGCTGCCAAATCAACTGGCCGACGAATCCGCTATCGCTGCCGACGGCGACACCCGGATTCCACATCCCCGTCAGGCCTTCCTTGACGTCCACCAGCGCATCCAGGCGGTCAGGTGTTCCTTCGGCGGGCTTTGTAGGTCTGATCATCGCCTCCTCGGACATCGTCCCCATTTGGACATATCGTTCCAATTGGCCGCGGCCTTGTTTGGGAGCGATATGGGCGTTGTACAATTCACCCGGCGAAAAATCATACTCGTCCAGAATCCGCCGAATGACCTTATCATGGACCTGTTCATTGCCTGTGATTTCAATCTTACCGATTCTGAACTGCTTGCCCTCGGCGATTTTGAACTCGACGTCCACAACGTTTACCTCCGGAACAAACCGGAGTTGCTGCCGGACCTCTGCATCCACATACCCATCCTCGCGATAAAGCTTGAGAATACGCATGGTGTGTGCCTGGGCTGTTCGCTGATAATAGGTTTGGCCGGTTTCTAAAGTAAGGTCTGCCAGAAGTGTCTCATTATCGAAGTGCGTATTCCCCTTGAGTGCGAAGTTTCTGACTTTATACAGCGGCCCTTCCTCAATAATGAATGTGATGTGAGTCTGGCCCTGGACAGCGATGCGATGATTCAGAAATCCCCTTTCGTAATAAAGACTTCGCAGCTTTTCCACATCTGCAGCGATTTTCTCCTCGGTATAGAATACCGGCCAGAGCAGCCAGCTCCTGGTCTTAGCCTTGATGGCATTTCTAAGATCGCTTGTCTTAATGGCCTGATTGCCATTGAACTTCACGGATTTAATCTGCATCCGCAGGCCCTCGAAAACAGTGTAGATGATTTTGCCTTCGGGCAGCATCTCTCCATTCAGCGCCACTTCAGCATACGGGAAACCTTTTGTTCGGTAAAATTCTGCGATGATTCTTCTGCCGGACTCAGCCAAAATCGGATCGATGTAGTCGCCCACTTCAAAGTCCAGCTTCTTCCGCAAAGTCTTGTCTTTATATTTGCGATTGTTCTCAAATTCGATTGATTTAATTACGTCTTTTTTGCCGTCATCTACAGCAGTATTAGTTGTCTTATTATTTTCCGCGAGACCTGGAGTCGATGCACGAATCACTTCCAGATTCGAAAGCGCTGTCGATAGAAGAACAATTAAAATCATATTTCGTATTTTGTATCTCATGTTTCTCGTATCGTGAATGTAAAGACCATGCACGAATTACTGTCCTCAGTCTAAAATGGTGCCACTTGTTCTCCTACCCGGGCGGCGTTCTCAAACCGGGTAATTTTTTCCCTGAAAGTTAGTTTGACGGTTCCTGTCGGCCCGTTTCGCTGCTTGGCGATGATTAATTCGGCCGTATTGTTCGGCTCGTAATCCTTGTCTTCACGTTTGTAGTAGTCCTCTCGGTGCAGTAGCATCACGACGTCCGCGTCCTGTTCGATACTGCCGCTCTCCCGCAGATCACTCATCCTCGGCTTGTGCCCAGTCGATTCTCGGCCCTCCGGGGACCGATTCAACTGGCTCAAAACTATAACCGGAACGTCCAGCTCCCTGGCCAGGGCCTTGAGATATCTTGAAATCGTAGTGATCTCCTGCTGACGAGATTCGGTCCGCCCCGAGCCGAGATTCATTAACTGCAGATAATCCACCATGATACATTGTATATTGTGCCTGCTCTTGAGCCGTCTTGCCTTGGCGCGAATCTCAAGCGGCGTCAGCGTCGAGGAGTCATCGATATAAATGGGTGCTTCGGACAGTTCCGCGCAGGCATCAGCCAGCTTCTTGTAATGTTCATCGTTCAGAAGGCCTCTTCTGACCTTCTGGCTGTCGATTTCGCTGATGCTGCACAAGAACCTCTCAGCGAGCTGTTGCCTGCCCATCTCCAGAGAGAATATCGCAACCGGGACTTTTTCAATGAGCCCGAGATGCTCTGTGATATTTAAAGCGAGGCTGGTTTTTCCCATGCTGGGCCGGCCGGCGATGATAATCATCTCACCGTTCTGCAGGCCGCAGGTCAAATCGTCAAGCTCATAATAACCGGTGCTTAATCCCGTGACGTGACTGCCCTGGCGACTCTCGATCAGCTCGAAAGAGCGAACGACCAAATCCTTGAGCGCCATGGCACTGCCGCTGATATTTCTATCCGTAATGGCAAATATCCTCTGTTCGGCATCGTCAAGCGCCTCGTGGGGTTCACCGGTCTGGTTGTATGCATTTTCAAGGATCGCGCCGGTGGTGGAAATAAGCTCGCGCAGCAACATCTTGTCTTTGACGATCCTCGCATAATATGCGACGTTTGCCGATGAAGGCACAGAGTCCAAAATCTTCGCGATATACTCGACGCCGCCTATTTCTTCAAGACAGTCGCGCTTGACAAGCTCATCGCGAAGCAGGACAGCATCGATCCCAATACCCTTGTTTTTTTCATAAAGTGTTATTAACGCCTCGAATATATGGCGATGCTCGATGCGGTAAAAGGCATCCCGTTCCACCAGCTCGATGACCTCCCCGATACATTCCGGGTCGATCAGCATCGAGCCTAACACCGCCGCCTCCGCGGCTAACGATTCCGGCATGCTGCGCAGCGTCGCAAGCGTACCGGGAGCATCCGGCCTATTACGCACGGATCCTGCCGGGTTAGCTGTCTGGCGTCTTTCTTCACCTGCCATAATCGGCTTCCTGCCTATAATTTATAAGTCCAAAATATAGAGAGCAAAATGTAAAATTAGAGAAGGGTCCCCGCTCCGCGGGTACCAGGTAATTGCCGCTTTGCAGCAATCCCATAATTTAGATTTTACATTTTTTATTATTGGTTTCTTCGTTTCAAAGCGGCATTTTACCCACTGACCAGCCTATAGTCAAACACTTGTTGTAATTATTGTGCAGTGTTGTCGAAACAGGCTTGAAGGATAAAAAAACTGCTCTAACGTATTCGAATTCGAAGGATTTTAATTTTCCTTTACGATTACGTTTCCTCATCTTTTGCTTAGCTATTACTCCGCCATTTGTTGTTTAGCCGGGCTAATACCAATTGTACATAATAAATGCGCTCGTTTGAGTCATTTCGAGCGCAGCAAAGCGGAGTCGAAAAATCTGTTTTTAATAGATTTCTCCACTTCGGGCCACTCCGTGGCCCTCCGGTCGAAATGACAAAGGCGCAAATCTTAATTGCAATTGGTGTAAGTCCTGATCTGCGTTTGGTTTGTCGAGGCTGTTGTTTCGAGAGCAAGCGGCTGAGAATCGTTGTTCTCTGGATGTTTTTTGGAATGCATTAAGGGCAGTTCCCACCAATTGGGTGTGAATACAATACTTAAATGGCTTCGGGCAGCATATTTTCTCTCTGCGATTTATCGACAAGTCTTCATTAGCCGTACATCATTTTATTTAAGTTAACGGCATGATCCGCAATTTATAAAGACTTACTCGCCTCCGGCGTGCCGCCGAAAGCACCCATGTTGACGCGGTTACCGTGGGAAGCCGGCTCATCGCCGGTGGAGCTGTACGGGTCCCCGGCGTTAATACAGGGGCTGCTTTCCTCATCGACGACCCAGTTCTTACTCACCGGGTCCCAGCGCCCGGCTTCCGATTTAAGATGGTAGTCCCTGTTCTCAGGATCTGCAAACCATGGATCGACTTCGATGTTACCATCTCCTTCCCAGCCGCCCTGAATGTCGTTGAAGCGAATATCATACTCATCTTCAAAGACGTTATCCGGCATGCATATTTCATTCTGCCAGATGATATTGTTGAGGATGGGCCGTCCATAATCCGGGTCCCAGGGATACAATGGCGTCATCTCAAGGTGCAGTCCGCTGGGCCTGTTCTGAACGATTGTATTGTTGATGATCGAAGGATATCCCAACCAGTTCATGATGCCCCCGCCGAGGATGCCTGAATCGTTGTGGGCAATGACATTATTGGCGATCATGCCTCCACCGAAGGCGATGTACATTGCGGCGCCTCCGATATCAGCCGAATTATCCACAATGCGATTATTAATAATCACTGCCTCCGAACCGTCCGTTAACATTATCCCGCCGCCGTATTCAGCATGATTGTTGGCAATCAAACAATGGTCGATCGTTGGGCTGGAAGGGACTATGTAGCCCGGTTCGGCGTCCCATGAACCGCTGCAGAGAATTGCTCCGCCCATAATGCTCTCATAACCGCCTCCTCCGGAGCGAGGTTTCTTTGAATATTCGATTGTGCAATATTCCAGTGTGTCCTCGTCGTCGGTATTGACGAAACGCAGGCCAAACCATCCCTCATCGGTATCTGTCGCTGTAAATACTATATTTTCCTCTTCCGTACCGAGCGCACTTAAAGTCGCTCTATAGCCGACCGTAAATTTGAAATGACCTGCGAATTTAACCACCACTCCCGGCTCGATGGTTAACGTTCTTCCTTTGGCGACTTCGATATCTCCCGTGACTGTGTAGGGACTCCCGGCCTTCGTCCAGGTGCCGCGGATCTCGCCTTCGGAAATGATAGTGCCCGTGACTCCGACGCCCCGTAGAGAAACGGATTTTACCGGGGCATTACTGCAGCTCGAATGAATATCGAGAGTATCGGTATATATCTTCTCCTCTACAGGATTGAATCCAATCTCCACTATTACGGAATCGCCCGGTGCCAGCAGATGGTCGTCAATCGGAGTGACAATCGAAAAGACACTGTTCACGTCCGGAATACTCAGGCTTTCAACATTGAAGTCTATCGTGCCGGTGTTGACAATATCAAAGAAGATGCTCGACTCTGAATCAAGATGGACGAAGCCCGCATCGCCCGTGACAGAGGGAGCGATTGTGATTAAAGGCAGATCGGACTGATTCTCATAAGCGCCGATATCGATTATATCGCTGTAAATCCTCATATTGCCCGCCAGGTCCGTTTCAGCAAGGCTTATATGTCTTCCGGAGTTTATGCACGGCGAGCAACTTTGCAGCATCCAATTGGCCGCTGATCCATCGTACTGAGTCCCGACACCTATGCTCGGATCAAAAAAGCAGGGATCGGCGTCCATATTGCCCTCGCCGTCATAGCCGTCCTGGATGTCACAAAACAATACCGTAGCCGTGGATTCCACCGTTTTTATCTGGTACCTATCGTTGCCCCATACGATCGTGTTTGTCACGTCTATACCTTCCCACGATTGTGTGAAAATGCCGCCGGGCGAATTGTTTACTATGGTACAGTTTAGTATTTCAGGCTCGCCCCAATCACCTATGCATATCCCGCCGCACTGAGGATATCCCCCCAGCGAAGCATTGTTCGCTATCACGGTATTGCTGATGATCGGATAGCTTTCATCGCAGTAGATAGCCCCGCCTTTGTCTCCTGAATTATTGGCGATTTTACAATTCGTAATGGTCGGGTCCGAGAAGTAGCAGTACACAGCACCTCCACAACTGTTCTCATAGGTGGAGGAATCATACTCTGTTATGAAGCCTGAGTTTTTCTTCGAGAAGGTAATGGAACAATGACTCAGGATGTCATCGCTCCCCGAGTCTATAAATCGCAACCCGGTCCAGCCTATGTCTCTGTTGAAGGCGGTAAATTCTATCGGGCTGTTCTCAGTTCCTTCGGCTGCTAACCGAGCGTTTTCACCGATGGTCATTCCATATTGTCCCACGAACATAACTTTGACGCCCGGTTCAATAACCAGTTCACCGTTTTGTGCCACTAATATGTCCCCTGATATAAAATAGGGCGATTCCGCCTGTGTCCAGGTTCCGGATACTTCGCCGGCAGGGATTTCCGTCCCGCCCGTAAAGGAGTATCCTTTTAGGATAACGTACTTCTGGTTCCCATCGCTGTAGTTAATCACAAGTGTTCCATAATAGCCCCGCGCCTCGTCCGGCGAGAACTTCACATATATCGAAGTGCGGGATCCCGCACCCTGTAGTTGGAAGGATTCCATGTAGTCCGAGTACGTACCGCCCCAGTCTGTAAATACGAAACCTTCGGAGCTGGATATCGAATTGATCCATGCGCCTCCGACATTGTTCTCGATATACAGCGTTTCGGATTCGGATTCCTGCCCCGGGACGGCGTAAAAGCTCAGAGACGCCGGCTCAACTTCGATGTCCGGCCCAACGGGCTGAACGTTCAATATGGCTTCGGTAACAATGCTCAAACCCGACATAAGGTTGCCTGGAAGGTGATACCATACTTCGGTCATTTCCTCCGGGCGTTCCGGACCCCAGCCGAAATTCAGATGATACTCTCCGTTTGTATTATAGCCGTCACAAACAACGACATGCCCGCCCCAGCCATCCGGCGGACTAATGCTCAGCAAAGCAGGCAGTCGATTGATCATGTTCTCTTGCAGTATTTGGTAGGCTTCGCTTGACAGACCGCCGGTCATGTCGGCTGAATAGTAGCCGAACTTATCAAGCAACGCTTCCCGCAGTGCATAGGGAGAAGCCCCCGAGCCTTCGCTGGAGTAATCCATCTGGATTGCGACACCGCAGGCAAAACTAAGTGCGGCGGCATCTGTATCGTTTATATCAATATTACCGTCGTATTTGGATTGGACTCCGGTAAGATACTCGTTCAGCTCCTCGAAAGAGGGAAAATCGTACAGGCTGCTGTCCCCGTCGAAATTGATAGCGGCGAATGTTAAATATGAATCATCCCCGTCGAAATGTACGTCACATTGTTTATGGTAATTGACGATCTGGGCCATGGCCGTAGCGACACAGCCGACATAGGACCTGTTGGCATCGACCGGATCGAGCGGGCAAAATTCGTTGTAAGGTTCACTCTGGTCCCACACCGTCTCCAGCCACCCGCCGGTGGACGTCGTATTATCTTCGGGCCACTGGGCGAATGTCTCGCCCGCGGGATCTGGCGCATCGTTGCCGGCATAAAGATTCCACAGCTTCCGGTTTTCCGCCGTATTGAATTGTTCATATTCGGCCAGCGCCCTGGCTCTTAATTTCATGTCTGCTTTCAGCATGCGGTAAAGCGGATTTTTAATGTCATTGTCCGATGGAAAAGTGGTCCTGAAGGAATAAGCGACAATTGGAGTGATTTCCGTATCGGCGGAAGTCGCTATGAATCCGCGGGGCTCCAGCTCGGTAATATATGCAAGAACCGTCCCGTCATCGCCGCGGATTTCTCTTAAGCCGGCCGGTTCCGGCTCAACCTGGTCTCTTACCGATAATGGCTCGAATCCCTTCGATGTCCGGTCATTTCTCGCTTTCAGGAATGTCTCGGCGGCCTTTTGTGCCTGCTGCGAACCGACCGGCCCGGCCATAACTGACGAATACAGGAACGGCAACAAGACAATAGACGTTACAACAGGTGCATATTTACGAACAAAAGAATTCATGTCACAACCTCCGATTTTACTTCTACCTCTTCCAGTAGGCGATAAATCTCGCTAACCGGCACCAGCCGGGAATAAGAATTCCGACACATCCATCAATATACCAAATAATAGTCACCAAAGCAAGAGAATATAGGATGTTTTTTCCAAAAACCGGCTTTTTACCCACCATCCGACACACCCGCCGTTATCTGTCATTCTGAGGCGCCAGCCGAAGAATCTAAACGCCAATAAAACACACCCTGCCCAATGATAATGCAAAGCCTCAACAATTGAAAAAATCAAAAAGGGCTGCAAGCGTAATACTCACAGCCCTTTGGGTTCATTTCTAACGTAACTACTATAACAAGCTTTCAAGCAGCTCAATGGTTTCTGTCAAAAGAGGATAGAGAAAGGTCTGGCCTTCAATGCTCGTGACCCAGTCCGGAGCAGGATACGTCTAATTGGCAGACGATTAACTACAAACATGATCTATATGGCCGGCGCATTGAAAAGAAGGTCGACGGCTTTAGCACACGGTACTTATATGCCTGTGGTGAGCCTGTCGAATCCAACGGCGACCACGTGATCGCCGAATACGACGGCAATAACAACCTATTGCGCAAATACATCTACGGCCCATATCTCGACGAGCCGGTCTGCATGATCGAGGTGGCCGACAGTGAGACCTATTACTATCATTATGATGGTCTCGGCTCTGTCGTGGCCCTGAGCGACTCGGCTGGCGATACCGTACAGACCTACGAATACTCCGTCTACGGCCAGGTCGCCGTCGAAGACGCCAACCATCCAAATCCCTACATGTTCGCCGGTAGGCGTTTCGATATCGAAATAGGTCTTTACTACAACCGTGCAAGGTACTATAATCCGTATATGGGCAGATTCCTGCAGACAGATCCGATCGGCTACGACGATGGCATCAACTGGTACAACTACTGTGGAAGTAATCCGTTAAATCGAACAGATCCATCAGGATTGATTGAGGTAGATGATGATGGATTCCCCGTCGATAACTCTGCATGGAGCACATTTGTTTATGGTATATTGGATAAACTTAAAAGGCCAAAGTATCCTGGGAACTGGACATCATGGAAGGACTTCTTTGCTTGGTACGCACATGGAATCACTGCTCCAGGTGGAAAACGTCGTCAAACTGTAGATCTATTTTTTGTCGGGCTACTTGACGACTTTAAAGCAGCAATAAGTGATAAACTTGATGCGTTCCAAAAGAAGTTGATCAGTAAAGCTAAGGAATATGCAGAGAAGATTGTAAATGACGCACCTTGGGGTGGTTGTCCAAGATACGTAGAATCTAATGTCGAAATAATTGAATATGAATTCGCGCCAAGTATGGCAGGCCTTATTGCGGATGTCGTGTGGGGAGACCCTCTCGTTGTGCTCGGAGGCGGTGAGGTAAAAGGTTATTGGACGGTTATGGCAAACCGGGTTTTTGACGATGATCCAAAAACTAAAGATGTAAGAGCTGAGTGGACTGTCATTATCGAATATCATATGGCTGATGAGTTCACAGATCCGCTCGATCTTTTTGACTCAACACCGGATATAGAGACTGATATGCCCGGCTGTAAACCATACACTATTACTGCCTCTTGGTTGTATGTTCAATCAGGTGCTTATACGCCGAAGGGGCATGAAAAATAATACTCCCGGAAATTTGGATAATGAGTATGCTAATCATAGCACTGGAAAATAAATTATCTATAAAAGCAGAATGACATATTAGCTTAGTGGAAAGAACATCATGAACCAACGTAAGTTAACAGTTCGTAATTTATTCCTGTTATTTGTGGTTCTCATTTGTGTCGTTGTGCCCTCGATATTTACTGTGTCTTTTCTCCGAAATACGTCACTATCAGAACTTTTATTAGCGCGTCATCTCTTGAAGTTCTTTCTCACGAATAGGCCTCCGCCGATGCCGCCGCAGGCCGAGATATTCACAAAGTATATATTAGACCCGATTCCCAAATCTGTGACAAATATAAAGGCCGATCGGCCGCGTTTGTTCTTGGGTTATACGTACACTCTCCGGTTCAATATCAATAGAGCCGACCTGGCCTTGATCACTGGATCACGGCCTTTCCAAAGAGTTTGGAATGTAACGTATGGAATGTTTGGAAAAGGGAATCTCAATTGGCACTGGGATCCACCAGGTGTAACAATTGGACCTAGTCTCCAAATAATAGTGTATCATCCTAAAGGAGGGCGACGTGAGCCCAAGTGGTTCACACCGAATCTGTGGGATGATCCTGAGGTGTATGTATTTCACAAAGAAGGTGACCATGTGAATACTCAAACCATAGGATACGACAAGAAAGCTAATGAACAGGAGGATACTCTAGTCCTGCTATACAATGAGAAGGACCAAGAAGCCTATTTCATTATATCCAATCGAAGGTAGTAAATGAGGGAAATACTATGGATAGCAACGAATGGCGGTCTGTTAAGCGTTACGATTGATTCTCCATTGTGAGCTTGTCGTTTTCAAATATGGATAATGTTCATCTTCCCGGCAGCCCCCCCTCTTAATTGATTATTGATTATTTACTATTGATTATTGTCCTTGCTTACGCATGAATTAAAAGAATCGAGAATCCAGAATCCAGTAACAAGAATCCGTATTTATCAGCGTTTATCAGCGTTTATCAGCGGTTAATTTCTATTTTCTTCGTGAATCCCTAACCATGTTCATCAGCGTCCATTACCATTGATTATACCCGCCTTCGCGGGCACAAGCTTACTATTGATTATTTACTATCCA
>JBARRE010000623.1:0-1703 GCA_049644065.1 Sedimentisphaerales bacterium
TGATTCAAAAAGCTGCCGCCAAAGCCAAACAAGTATTAGTCCTGAGACCCGGAAATCCTGGAAACAAAATCGTTATACAGAGGCGTGGGCAGCGCAAATATATTGTCAGCGTGGAAACAAACCCCAAACGGCTTGGAAAACTGACAAAGAATCCCGATGCTCTGCAATGGGTGGCGGGAAAAATCGACAAAATGATGGAATTGTCTTCGCGGAACGACCGGCTGGCTGTTGCCGTTTCAGATATTAAGTCAATGTCTTACCCTATGTTGTTGCCGCACCGCATAACCCTGACGATTTCGGTCAGTTACGGCGACGAAAGGATGGCTGATACGGCTGAAAGACAAATAAAGGAAATACTTGGTCTTGGAACGGTCAAGTACAGCCTTCAAATGGCTTCCGACCGCCCCCCGATGAAACTGCGAAACTGTAATCGGCATCTGGCAAAAAAACTGACCGGCATTGCCGAACAATGGGACATTCCCATTGCCCAGGAGTCCTCTCTATGGCCCACAATTGGCGGTCTGGTTCCGAAGGGCACCGGAGCCGTATGTGGATTGGGTCCGGTTGCCAGGAATTTGTATACTCCTCAAGAAGCCGTACAACGTATCAGCATTTTGCAGAGAGCGTTATTACTGGCGGAGTTTCTGCTAAAAGAGGGACATGGAAGTCTTTGACATGAGCCAACATAATCATTTCTGGTATGAACAGGAAATCCAGGACCTTTGGCCCTCCCGTGTAAGTCCTCCTCAACGTTTGTCCATATCCAAAGAAGGAATGGTGGCCGCGCAACACTATCTGGCTACCGAGGCCGGATCACGGATATTGGCAAATGGAGGCAATGCCATCGATGCCGCCGTAGCGGCTGCTTTTGCTCTCGGCGTGTGTGAACCCGCCGCCTCCGGATTGGGGGGGCAAACCATGATGCTCATTCATCTGGTTCGTAAGCGGCGGACATTTGCATTAGATGGCTCTTCCCGTGCGCCCAACCGGACTTCTTCAGAAACCTTGTCAAAAGCGGTGCGTCTTCGAGGTTACAAAGCGACTACGGTTCCCAGTACCCCGGCAGTTTTGGACTATGCCCGTAAACACTATGGAACAATGAAGCTTGAACAAGTCCTTGCGCCTGCTGTTGAGTATGCGAAAAATGGTTATGCTGTCAGCGAGCTGCAATGCAGGCTACTCAAACGTGTGCGTAAGCACATCAAGAGAACCAACACTTCCAATATTTATCTCAAGGATGGAAAAAGGATATTCAGAATCGGTGAAAGTTTTCGTCAGCCGGTACTTGCCGCCACTCTGGAGCGTCTGGCGGAATTCGGTATCAACGATTTCTACAATGGGCGTATAGCCCAGTTAATTCACCAGGATATGAAAAAGAACAATGGCCTGATACGTGATGATGACTTAGCTCAGGTTCCTCTACCAATTGAGCGACGCCCCATTACGTGCCATTTTGACGGCATGAGGATCTTTACGTTTCCTCCACCCGGTGCCGGACGGACATTGATTGAAATGTTCAATATCATCAGCAATTTCCCTCGCAAATTAAGAGATTTCGATACACCCAGGGGCGCGCTATTATTGTCCTATGTGATTCAACAGGCTTTTCGAGACCGCAGTGACCGTCCCTTCGATCCTAATTTTTATGCCCAGGTGACTAAGAAGAAAATGGTGAGTCCTGAATATGCCAAGGTTGTTGCTCG
>JBARRE010000624.1:0-6600 GCA_049644065.1 Sedimentisphaerales bacterium
GTTGTATATTCCGCCGCCACGATGTGCCGAGTTCTCGCTGAATGTGCAGTTGTTCAGATTTGAGTAGTTCCGATAGTTATATATCCCACCACCCTCAGTCCCGGCTGAGTTCCTAATGAATGTGCAGCCGATAAGTGTTGGATTGCCGTAGTAGTTGTATATCCCGCCGCCATAATATTGTGCCGAGTTCTCGCTGAATTTGCAATTGATAATCTGCGGCGCACCGTACTCATTGAGCAGCCCCCCGCCGTTACGATTGGTGAATACGTTGGCATTACCGCCGGTAATGGTGAATCCGTCAAGTACGGCGGTCTCATCGGTTCCGCTGCCGGTCACGACCTGGTAGCTGTTCTGGGCCCTGCCGGATTCACCAGACAAATCATCAGGACCGATTATATCGACATCATTGTCGTCCAGGTCGCCGCTTAGAATAGTTTCATACAGATTGATATCCCGTGCATCGGGTTCAGCCTCTTCGACGCCGGCGTAGCCGCCCTTAATCATCACGCCGGAGAGGAGTTGAAATGTAACCATCCGGTCACCGGAGGCTGTTATCTGGACCCCGGTTCTTCCTGATTCTTCGACCCGGTGATCGGGCCTGTATATGCCTTTTGCTACACGGATTTCATCGCCAACGCTTGCGTCGTCAAGAGCATTCTGTAGACACCCGAACGCATCAGACCAGCTTGTGCCGTCATTGGCACTGGGTGCGCCAGCATCAACGTATATAATTTTCCCTTTACAAGGTGCGCATATTGCCAGTGACAGAAGCAAAACCGAGGCTGTAAGCATGATTTTCAGATTTTTACCTCGCATTTTCATATCTCCTAAAAAGAGCAACTGTTCGCTATTAAGGACGGTGTAGAGTTACTGTAATCTCAGGCGAGAAACCTATCTGACCTTCATTATCCGTGGCCTCTGCCCAAACCGTCCAGGTGCCGCTTGGAAGGTCTTCTTTCCAGGTGTACTCTCTTTCCCAGCCGTCTGCCCCGTTGTCGGCACTAAGCCCGTAACTTGTATACCCGCCATCCGTTTGATGTTTAATCCAGAACATGACATCGTCCACCTGGCCGTCCGTGTCATTTGCCTCGGCGCGGAATGTCGTTGATCCGGGCCAAGCGATTCGATCCCCATCCTGTGGCTCAAGCACCCGCACTGTCGGAAGCTTATTTATGAAATCATCGCCCTGCATCATCCAATGTGAGATTAATATCGCCTCGTCTTCAGAATCAACCACACAGTCGCCGTTAATATCGCCAGCTATTATGACCTCACAAACCGGTTTGCCAAAATAGGATTTGCTGGCTTTGTCACCGGCGCCGTATGCCCCCATATTAACTCGCCCGCCGTTGGGGAACGGCTCGGTACCGATAGGGCTGTTCGGATCGCCGGTATCGATGCAAGGGCTTGTTACATCATCCTGCGCCCATGTTTGGCTTTGCTGGTCCCAATGGCCCGCCTGTGATTGAAGGTGATAATCGCCATCCACCCAGAAATCGTCGGCTGTATCATCAAGCGTTCCATTCTGGTCCCAGTAGCCCAGCAAAACAAAGTATGGATCGACGTCGATATTTCCATCGCCTGACCAGCCCCCTTCGACGTTACAATAGTTCATCACCGTCTCATCACGCAGGTCCACTATTGCAGGTGAGTTATTGCCCCAGAAGATGCAATTACTCACTTTGGACCCGTGCCAGGTATCGAGAACGCTGCCGCCTCGATCTGCGGAGTTACCACTAAACGTACAGTTCTCTATATTCACGTACCTGTTGTGCGAATTTATTGCACAGCCACGATTGCCCGCAAAAACGCAATTTGATATAACCATACGTCCTCTATTGTGGTCTATCGACACCCCAACATTTCCGGCAAATGTGCAACTCTCTGCGATGAACTCTCCTTCAATTTCTGCTCTAACTCCGGCCACACTTATGGCAACATTCTTCCTAAACTGACAGTTGTACATTCTCAGATTTTCCTGGAAAGAACAATTGATCATCGCCAACCGTCTTACCTCGTTGGCGATAAAAGTGCAGTCTCGCAGTGTTAAATCGCTGCGTGCACTGCTATCAATCGCCCCCCCCGTATTGCCGGTAAACATACAATTAATTACTGTTAAGCTGCCCTCGGATTGACGAATTGCCTGAAACCAGTGACCTTTGAATGTGCAGTTTGTTAGTATTTGACTATTGCGCAGATTGAATATCCCCGTACGAGCATTAGTGAACGTGCAGTTGGCCACAGAAGGGCTACCTTGCCAGTTGCTCATACCTGTATCGCCGGCAATAATCGTAACGCCATCGAGCACGGCTGTTTGGTCGGTATCACCACCGCTTACGACTGAGGAACTATTTTCCGCTCTGGTGGGGTGACCGGATAACTCATCCGGATCGTCAACATCGGCATCATCTCCGGCTAAATCACCGCTGAGGATTGTCTTATAAGCCTCGATATATCTGACATCGGGTTCTATTACTCCAACACCGGCAAAACCTCCGAGTACTGTTACGCCGTTAATAAGTTGGAATGCCGCACCGCGGTCTCCTCGCGTAATGCCGGCCCCCTGATCAGGTGTGTAAATACCCTGAGCCACGCGTATTTCGACCGGCTTCGGAGCCATGTTGGCATCGGCCAGTGCATCCTGAAGATAGTTATAGGCATCTGCCCAGCTCGTGCCGTCGTTTGCACCAATTGCGTTATCGTCAACGTAGATAACATTTCCTTCAGCGGCAACTGCGGCACACAGTACGACGAAAACAATCGAAATTTCCAGCCTCATAATAAAATTTGCTTTAGCTCGCATCTTCCTATCCCTTCAATGAAAACAATGAATTTGTAATAACGCAACACCTGATACAGCCGCAGCATACTTCCACAGTTAAGCAAGCTGCTTGCTTCTTATCACCACCTGCCTAAAACCTTTGCTTCGTGTAGGGTGTGCAACACACACCATTATCTAAATTGGTGGGCAGTGCCCACCCTACCAAGAATGAATTTTCAATCTGTTATGCGCTCTTAGTAATCACGCACGATAACCGCGTCTTTACCTACAAGATACCGGTCCGATCCTTCGACTTTGAGATTATAAACCTTCCCCACATACGGCATCGGTCTCTTGGTTACACTAACAATCGCAATCGGGCCTTTAGGCGTTTGCAGTTTCGCTGCTGTCTTGAGATTTTGTACAGCAACCCAGTCGCCCGATTCTGTCAAAAAGTAATGGCGCTCGGCCACACCGATGCGATTGCCGCTTTGAAGCAAAACATCATAGCATTCAAAGACGCCCTCGTGCTCTTGCAGCTCTTCAACTTTACCCAGATACGGCAGAGGCAGCGACGAATTCTTTACCATAGCACCGTCAATCCGTCCGACGCTACATCGCTCGCCGGCTTTTGATATAGAAACAAGAGTCCCGTCCACCCAAACGCCCGTTTCACCCGTGAAACAAGCCCTGCCCTTTGGCGGTGGTGCGCCCATGTCGGTTGTCGTGAACTTCCACAGCACACCGGTCCTCGTGCCGTTGCTGTTGACTTCGTCGATACGCCAGAAGTACGTAGTATTAGTTGCTAACCGGCCGGGATCGAATTGCGTCGAGGTCTGATTTCTAACCGGTGGCCGGAATTCCTCGATTCCGAAACGAAAATCTAAGTCGGTTCCGAAATAAACATCATGCGAGACAGCGTATGCGCCAGGGGTCCAGCTCAATATGACATCTGTATCAACATCAACCGCCTCGTCGGCGGGATTGGGATTGGAAGCCTGACCCGGTAAATTTTCTTCGACCGGTGACAGGCTGGCCTGCACCGTGCCGCCATAAGCACCCATATTGATTCTGCCGCCGTTGGGCATCGGCTCATTTAACGGCTCGGCGTCCGGATCGCCGCGGTCGATACATGGACTGGTCAGGCGGTCAAGGACCCAGACGTCATGCTCAGGCCAATACCGGCCTCGATTAGAGTACAGACGATAATCACCGTTGTCCGGATCGACAAAAAGTGGGTCGTAGTCGATATTGTCTCGGCTTTCACCCACGTCACTGACACGACTGAACCTTGCTAGGCATCCGAACAGGTCGCTGTAGCTGTTGTTCCAGAAAATAATATTGCTGATATTAGGATCCGAGCCGGCGGAGGCCTCAATGCCGTACAGGTTATCGACTATTGTCAGATTGCTGATAGTCGGAGAGCTGCCGACAATGAAGACTGCCATGAAGTTGTTTTTTATAATGAAATTCTTCAGGATACTATCAGGGCCCTCGCCACTGTAGAACGAGACTGCAAAATCGTCGGGATTATGGAGCACAGGTACGCCGGCAGTGCCTGCAGTAACACCCTGCACGACGAGCGCCTTGCCCAGAAAATTGATTTCTTCCTGGTACAGACCTGGATAGACCCGGACTACGTCGCCGTCCACGGCTGTATCGATACCCTTTTTAATGGTTGCGAACGCCGTTCCCGGAGTTAATCCTTCGTTGTCATCGTTTCCATGAACAACATCGACGTAAAAGTAAGTCCGGGTGAGAGTCCCTCCTCCAAAACCACCTTCTTGAGCGATTGCGGAGCCGGCAAGTACGACGAAAAATACCAGAATCGCCGCTATTTTTATAACATTTACATTTTTAGCCATTGTGCACCTTCCTTTCTGCTTTAAGTTCTTTTTCAACAAATACAGTTCACAAACGACTGTTAAACAATGCCGCAATCCACAGCATGCCCGGCGGGTTCCGCTGCGGTCTGCGGTGACTTCCTATCCTCGGCGAGGTGAATTCATTGCCGGGATTATCGATATTCTGCAGGTAAAAAAATTCCAGCTCGCCCTGCCTCCCGTTACTTGCTGAGAATGTAATCTTCTCGATAACATCGGTTTCCATATCAATGGTATAGACCAGCCTGATTTGCTCTTTTGTTAAGACAATTTCTGCTTTAGCGCCGCCCTGCAAATGTTTAGTTTCAAACCAAACCTGCTTTTCAGCCGCATCTCGGCGTACAGTATCGATCGTATGCAGCCCCATCCAGGGCCGCCCCAATCCCTTGAAGAAACTCCCCGCTGCATATGATGCCACTGTTTTTCCGCTTCGGTCAAAGACACACGCCCCTGATGCGCTGTCAATAATTTTTGTGCCGTCCGAAAGCCGGAGTTCGAGCCACGGGCCGGATTTCCCGCTTGCAGCATATACAAACGGCATCCGTCCGGTTCCTGAGACTTGCTGCCCATTGATCCGGCCGGTAATTCTGAAATATGTCCAGCCGCGTTTGTGCATTTGGTCTCGATTGTCAACGATTCGCTCATCTTGCGGCCAATTGAACTGAAAATATTCCTCTTCCAAAACATTGAAGTGGCGATCCGTCCTCCAGATTCTGTCGCCCTGCTCGCTGCTGCGTTTGGAGATTACAAGCAGACCCTTTCCCCTGCTGGAAACACGTTCCATATCGGCCTGCCTGCCCTCAACCTGAGAAATGAAACGGCTCAAATCCTCGCCGTCCGTGGGCAGCCTTGTTACTGACAGATCGGGACTATACATTCGGAAATTGTTAACGTAGATAGTGTTCTTATCGTAGTAGTAGTTGGCATGTTGGTTTTGAAGGTTTCGGCAGTAAGAGTTTTTGCCGGAGACGTTAAATTTCAGCATTCGCATCATTACAGGTCTGCCGGGGCCTTCAGGAAAGAAATACCAGCATTGCTCCATACCCTTTCCCGCTTCGGTCCGGCCCGGCGAATTGAAGGAAGTTTGTGCATTAATTCTTTCCGGCCCTATATCTATCATATCCGTCCCAAGTGTCACTACCATAGCGCCTCCGGTAATCGCGGCGGTAGTAACCATCGAGACGACAGCGGTTTTGCTTGTTACCATCGCTGCCAGAGAAGCCGCGGCACTAACTTTGAGAGTCGCTGAAGTTACGGATACGCTCGCAGCGGCAGCTTCGGTTGAAGCTGTGAGCTTTCCGAATAACACCAAAGCCGTCAGCAGGTATCCCTTGCCGAGCCCGTGACGGGACAGCTTTTTGGCCAGGGCCTTCTTCGCCCTATAGAACAATGATTGGGCGCCAAACTCCGTACATCCCATCAACCCGGCAATCTCCGAATACGGCATGTCCTTATAACAGCGCATGGTCAATACGGCCCTGTAACGGGGTGATAATTCCCGCATCGATATAAGAACGATTTGTTTCAATTCCCGATTAACCATGTCGGCCAGGGCGCTTTGACTGTCCTCTATCGCGACCTCGCGGTCGATATCAGACAGGGAAATCGTTTTATGCCGCCACTGCCGACCGTAGTGACTGCGAATCTTGTTGAAAGCTATGCCGTCCAGCCATGACCAAAACTTCTCGGCCCTTTTCAATTTGTCGAATACCTTAAACATTTCCAGAATGCTCTCCTGTACAATATCCTGTGTTAAATCTTCTCTTAAAGTAAGACGGAGTACATATTCACGTAAATGTACCCTCGCCGCCTCAGCCAGGCGATTCAGACACTCCTTATCGCCAAGCTGTGCTTTCCTGACTAATTCATCATGCTCTTTGTAGTTAATCATTAACTCCTATATAATAAGTCCATCAAAACCGCCAAACTTGACGCTATTTCTTGAGTATTTTGATA
>JBARRE010000625.1:0-20400 GCA_049644065.1 Sedimentisphaerales bacterium
GCATTCGGCGGCGTGATTATGGCGTGGATCGACATGGTCGCGGCAATGGCGGCACAACGTCACTGCGGCAAAGAAGTCGTCACCGCCGGCATCGACTCGCTGGCCTTCAAAGAGCCGATCCGTATCGGGAACCACGTCGCCCTGAGGGCCTCTGTGAATTACGTCAGCCGCTCGTCAATGGAAGTGGGCGTCCAGGTCACCAGAGAAGACCCATATACAGGCGAGCAAGTCATCGCGACCACGGCCCACCTGACATTTGTCGCCCTGGACAAAAACAAGAAGCCAACCCCCGCTCCGCCGATACTGCCCGAAACGGACCAGGAAAAACGACGCTACGAGCACGCCAAGCTGCGAGTCCGGGCCAGAAAAGAACTCTTAAAGAAAATGTGCTGATGTGATCCGTTCGATTTGAGAATTGTAGCCCGGAATCCTTCGCCGCCACTTCATCCCCTCAACATCCTGAGACAATCGGGGCAGAGTTGTTGGCCGGAATCGATTTTAGCCATATCATTTTCCGGAACATCTTTTCTGCCGCAGCACTCACACGTACCGGTCTTATCCATACCACCAAGCGCCTCATTAAGCTTCGCCTCAATCCCTGCCCTTGCCTGAGCTTCCGATTCGGCCCTCTGTTCGGCTGCAAGTCTTAATTCGACTTCGTTTTGTGCTTTTGCTTCGGCCTGTTCCTTTGCCCTGACTTCCAGTGCGGCACTTTGTTCGGCCTCGACTCTCAGCTTCGCTTCGGTCTGAGCTCTCGACTCGGCCTCTTGTCTGGCCTGAGCTTCAATCATTGCCTTTTCCTCCGCTTCGGCCAGGGCCTCTTTGTAAGCCCTGTCCTTTTCTTCTAATTCTACTTTGGCTCGCTCAATAGTCTGTCTGATTTTTGCTATTTCTCCTGCGTAGTATTCTTCCGCCTGCTCGGCCTGGACCTTATATCCCTCCTCGGCCCTTAATCTTGCCTCGGCTTGAGCTTTTGCCTTTTCCTCCGCTCTTGCCACTGCTCGTTTGCTTTTCTTGATCTTTTTTTCGCATTCGGCCTTAACTTTTTCAATCGCATCGGCAGCTTCGGCCTGGACTTTTTCGTTAGCCTTTTCCACACGAGCCTGGATCCTTGCTTTTATCCTTGCTTCCGCTTCAGCCTCGACGGCAAGACGCCACATCTCGCGAGCGACCTCTTCAGCCTCCTGATAATCTGTCGTAGCACACCGTGACCCGGCGGGTTTGAGCGCCCTTGCTTTTGGTTTGTCCTCCCCAGGCAGATTGACCTCCCACCACCATCGCCCGTTCTTCTGATATAAATCTCCGGGCAGCGTCACCCTGGCTGGCGCTTTAGCCATTTGTCAACCTTTCTAATGATAGCACTACCAGTAAAAGGTCTCAGTGTTTCATTTGCCTGTGAGACTCGGCACCGTGCTTTGATGCCGGGACGGGCCGGATATCTATGCCGCCCTGAGCCGCCGGCTTCTGCGTCTTACGACCATGCTTTTCTCTGAGCATCTCCCTTTTCTGGTAGCACTGCTCGGCAAAAACCGCTATCTCAGAGTCAAGATTCGAACTGGCCGAATCGCCGAAAAAGGCATGGATGATCGGAAAAACCAAATCCGGCTTTCTCTTTCGCAACTCCTTTGCCATCGCTTCTATTTTCGCTGTAGCAACTCCCTCCTGCATACAGGTAAAAGGACCCACATGGAAGATGCCCGAAATGTAGACATCGCCCTGCGGCCTGATCAAGTCGTTCATAAATTGATAAGCAATCCCCGAACTCAATGGAGATTCCCCCTCAATATTGGCGTGAAATTCATGCTGCTGCTCTAAAGTTTCAATCATTTGCATTGGCTTGGGAAGGACATGTCTGCCGCGCAGGACTTCGTGAAACGGCTCAGCTATTTTGTGCTCGATAGAGGACATGTATTTCCCCTTCAGAGAAACATTAGCATATTTTCGGGCCACTTTCCATGCCGCGCCCAGATCGAAATCTCTCAGCCGCAAGCCTATGTCTCTTTTTGAATTCCTCTGGTTCATTTTGTTTACATATTCGAGCCAATCCGTTACGGGGTCCCTCACGACTTCAAGGCCGCTTTCTTCCAATTGGCGAACCACATAACCAGTACATGGATCATGCTGCCGCACGTAAATCTCCCCAATGTAGAGGACAAGAGGAAATCTCTCGCCGTTACGCAGCTTGCTGGCTTTGAACAGCGACACTGTTTTTTCGCCCCATTCCACCAGGGCGTCGGTTTCAGCACCGTCTTCAACGACCTTTTCCAACTCAGTCAGCCGTTCTTTTCGCAACTGCGCCATCGCTTCTTTATCGTCGGCATACGGATTGAACCTGAGAAAAATATCTTCCAGCAAATCAGATGATTTTATCCCCTTGTACAGCATCCGCTGCATTCTTGACTTTTCGGAACCACTGAGCTTTCCCGGAAAAGGTATGTCCTGATAATCCGTCTCGGAAGAGGGGCCCGCCACCGGAACATTCTGCAAACCTTCCCTGTCCAGGAATTCTCTTACCAGCTCAGTATATTTTCCAAACCTGCACGGGCCGCTCGTTGTGGGCATCATCACGAGATAATTCTTATCGACGTACTCGGTGCCCTTCTTTTCACCTTCTTCCTGTAGAAAAGCGATTGCATCACCGACAACGCCTTTGAGTGGATGGCAAACCTCCGTATATATGTGCTTGCGGGCGACTTCGTAGCTTCTCTGCGTGTCGGTCGGCAACACTTGGCTGTTCACACCGAAATGCCTGAGCCCCGCGGCCCCGATATAGCTGGCATCTCCCATGTTGGGAAGGAGCCAGGTCCGTTTTTCGGAAGTGTTGTGCCTGCGCATCTTCAACTCGTCGATTGCCAGCTTCTTCTGACTGCTTTGATCAACAACTCTCTCATGGGCCTCTGTTCTTGTAACGAACGGAGCATTGTTGGTTTGCGCATCCGTCAGCAAGACGAGGTTCGGTTTGTTCGCCGCCTGCTGTATTTTTTCTTCCTGGTAGAGTTTCAAGCTGTCCGGCCCACAGGCAAAATTCATCATTCTTATCGCGAATAAATTGGGATGCTCGGCCACGAACAGGTTGGCCTTTAATATTTTAACGCTCTGAACCCAGAACTCGTTTTCGACTATCTCGTCAAGCTGAATGTCTGTGAATTTGCGCTCCAAAAATAGCTGTGGTATGTAGTTTAATCCCCTAATCTGAGAGAACATGGCTCCGGAGTTTGAACTTGCTTCAGGATCAAGCAGTACATAATCCCTGCCCACGCCGACATAGGCCTTTTCGTTATTTTCTTCGATCCGTTTTAGGAACTTATCGCCCTCGGCATAGAGTTCCTCTTTGAACTGGCCTTCCGCCTTATCCGCGGCCTCGATAGCAGCTTTTATCTGGCCGTTCGTAATACCAAATCCCAACCTGTCGAATTCTTCCCTTAATTGGCGGACAAGAAGCTGCGTATCTCCAAAATGCAAAATGGGATTTATCTGCTTGCTTTTGTCAAGAGAAAGGACGTCGTTTAAGATGTAGCCTTCCGATTCCGTATAAATGCAATATTTCAAATCAGGAGGACGGTTCGTTCGTTGCTCAATGAAACTCGGATTAAACAGGTAATCCACATTCGGGTCCCTGTTCAACACTGCCGCGTGCCCCGTAGCCAGCTTCCTTGCTATGCAGAACTCCGTCCTCGAATTGTCCACTCCGATCTTGGCGATTTCCTTATTTGTTTTCGGCGACACAACGGGGTAAAACCCGAGCTTACTGAAGAACGCCGCGCTCCAGATTCCCTTCTCGCCGAGCGTCGCGGTGCTTCTCTTTATGCCCACCGTTGTCGCGCTGCCGTTGTCCGCTCTCACAGAAGTAAGTTCGCTCAGCAAACAGCCCTGTTTTTTGAAATGTTTCTCGTATATCTTATGGTATCTTTCGACGTAGTTCGTTTTCGGTTTCCTGGCTGTTTCGGAGTTTCCTCTGGGGCAAAAACCGCCCGTAATGATTTCGTCGGCCTCGATGGAAAAGATTTCGAGCTGGCAGTCTCTCATTCCGCATGTTTTTTCCTTATACAGCTCTTTGCAGGAAACCTTGTGTTTATCAAAAGGCATGTCCACCAGATCCCAGCCTCTGAATGCCGTGCCGTAGCTTTTGCCCTGTTCTTCCAACTGTTTTATATTTTCAATGATGTCCAGTGCCTGTCCCCATGCTCCGAACATTTCTCTGTGGGGGTAAGCCTCTATTTGTTTTTCCGTTACCTGCGCCAGGGCGGCAAGAAAAGCTTTGCCCAGCGGCGGTCCGCCCTGCGCGGAGCATTTTTTGCCGGAGTGTCCGGAGCCGCCGACGAATTTAAAGTAGTAGCTGGCCGCCGTTCCCCTTAATATCGCCGCGGCTATCTCTTCTTTGCCGAACCCCTCGGCGATAAGCCTGTTTTCGTCCATCTCCATAAAAACGCCGCACGTCGAGTCAATAATCGGGACCTTCTCGGCCTTCAGCGCGAACTCCTGCAGGGTATTCTCCACGTTTAGGTTTATGATATCCGCCATGTTTTCGAGAGTTTGCCCGGAACCGGCCTGGCAGCTATAATTCATCTTCGCTTCCTTGACCGTTCCGTCGGCGGCAAAGCTCGTAAACTTCATGTCCTGACCGCCCACCTCGAAGATAGTATCAACATCGGAGTCGTAATGCTTGACGCCGAGAGCGTGGCAGGTTATCTCGTCGGTTATTCTGTCTGTGGTTTCAATGCCTTCTTTCTGCAAAGCCCCGGCTTTTTCCTGACTCACCAGAATTTTCTCGTATAGTTTCCTTGCCGAGCCGGTAGCTCCGACCCCCTTGACAATCACTTTGTCCTTGTGCCTTCCCAGATATTTTATAACCTGTTTCAGCGACTCTTCGGGATTGCCATGAGTTTTGATATAAAGCTTATCCAGCAGCTTTCCGGTCCTTAACTCAACGAGAGCCCCCTTGGTTGTAGTGCTGCCACCGTCTATTCCTAAAACCACTTCCGTTCCCTGCTTTATTTTCTCAGCGAGTTTCTGGCTTTTCTCGTTCACTTTATCAAGTGATTCTGACAAAGCAGGCGAGTACTTCCTTTTTTCTCTGCTGTGTGCAGCAATTTTGTCGAGCTGCTCAAGGTTAAAGACAAAGCTGTTGCCCTCTTCGATTCCTTTGGCCGCCGCACCTATTGCAGCGATGTTGTGGTAATGTTCTGGTCTGCTTATGGCGATTCCAAGGAATTCCTCGATGTTTTTTCTGATAAGGTCGTTGGACAGGACGCCGCCAGTCGCTATGGCGCCCTCGGGATCCTCGGGCGCCTTGAACTGCGTGGCTCCCAGAACGTCTATTTTAAAGTTCCTCGCGACCGTTCTGAAAAGCCCCGCCAGATTATCCTCTCTTTTCGCTCCTTCGTTCTGTTTATGAATCAAGTCGGACTGAATAACAACGCCGCACCTCGCCAGAAACTCACTCGGCTCCGTCGACTTCTTAGCCTCCTGCTCCGCCCGATGGAACATTTCCTCGAGCCTTGTCTGCAGCTTCGCCCTGTTTTTTATTCTTATGATTTCTTTCTCTTCCTGATTGTTCGCCGAGGAGGTATTTTCCAATTCTGGGTTGGGTATAAGGCCTTCGAAAAGTCTCCGGCATTGCTTTTCGATAAGTGTGCCGGAGCCGCCTCCGCACTTTGTGCCGGTTCGCCATTCCTGAATGATCTCTTTGCCGTTTATCCTGCTCAGGTTAAAGAAGTAGGAATCCTTCGCTCCCATGTGGAAAATGTATCTTGCTTTCGGATTCGTCGCTGCGGCACCTTTCGGAATCGCAACGCTGTCGAACACATAGGTAACGCCCGGCATCACATTTGGGAAAGATTCCGCTCCGCTTCCTGTGAACGCGGTATTCTTTAACTTATCTCTACCAAATCGTTCCTTTACATCTCGCCATGCTTCCTTTACCGCTCCGACGGGATTGGCAAAGTGCATTATCGGTTTCGGTGAGTATATGACCGCCCCATCTCCGTTAAGAACCACGTAGTGCACAAAACTGCTTCCGACATCGAAGCCTGTGAAAAGGTCTGCATCTGCTTTTTTATTCTTCATTCTGCTTTTCCCTGCATCCAAAGATTCATAAAATCCTGCGTTCGCGGTGAACTGACAGTTATATAACGCTATTATCTCTTGTCACAAAAGGTCTATTATAGCTGTTCCTGCCAAATCTTCAAGTGACTAAGGTTAAAATTGTCGGCCGTCCTCCATGGCATCATGATAATATACCCCAATCGCTAACCTATCATAATGTTGTGGATAGGCTGTGAATTGTGGTTATCAGTATTGTTAAGTTTGATAATCCCCTTTTATTAAACAACTACGCATGTTAAATTCACTCATATACCCCACATAAAATACAACAGGTTTTACACAGGAAAATATCCGCTTTTTCCCGCTCTAATTTCCTGCCGTACAGTAGCTTAGGATTCACCGTCCGGCTAAACCGCACAATTTAACCTGCTATATGACTACTAATAATAATTTTAATCTAATAATTATTATTATTCATCTATCTGAAACCAACCTGTAAGTTAACATTGGATTTTGCGTTCTTACTATTCCTTCAATCGGAGGAGATAAACAGAAAACCGTCTTGCTATTTGTTTGTACTTTTAGTATTTTGGCGCGCGCTATGATTTCCCAGCATTCACAAACCGGCAATAAGTATAAGGGTGTGGCGTTATCCCTCCTGCAGGGTTTTCTTGCTCCACGCGCTTATAGCGTAATAATGTTAGCTGCGCTGTTCTGCTCCCTGATGGTAAAGTTATTCCACTCGTGGCGTTACGACCTGCTTGATGAATACCTGGGTTGGATAATGGCAGATCTTTCCGTACTGATAGCAATAGAAGTCATCCTGTCACTAGTTTGTTTCCGCTGGCCAAAGAAGGCTGTTGTCCGGTCGGCTACGGTTTTTGCCGCGGTTGTGTGCACATGGTCGGTAATGAATGCCGGATGGCTGATAAGGACCGGGACACAGATCATTCCGAGGGTGCTTTTGCCTCTGATCCGTGCCCCTGTCAGCTCGCTTTGCATTGTTGGCGTCAACCTTGCTAAAATGCCGGCTGTTGCTGTAGTTCTGCTTGCGCCCAGTGCGATTGCCCTTACCTTTTTCTTTTATGTTTTGGCCAGACCAAAGCTGCCTGTTTATGATCGCAAGAGATTTATAGCAAGAATTATTTTTTTTCTTACCATTGTTGTAACTGCAGTTATCGCAAGCCCTGCAATTACCCGGCGTGGCTCGTCACAGATCGGCTCGGTGGGACTTCGCTACAATTCCCAACTCCGTGCCGTAATGAGCCTTGTTTTACCGGACCACAGACGGCCGCCCGATCCGAAACGAAGGATACCCACATTTGATTCTTTGAAGGTTGATCTAAAACAGCAGAGCGTAAAGCATAATGTAGTTTTAGTCATCCTTGAAGGTGTCCAATACCAGTACACTTCACTTGCGAACGAGCGGAATAATCTAACGCCGTATCTTTCGGCATTGGCCGAACAAGGCATTGAGTTCCCCAACACCCGCTCAACTCTGACACATACGACAAAGGCGTTGTTCGCGCTTTTGACAGGCCGATTCGCATCCGCTTCCCAGGATATAGCCGAGGCGGTGCCGGCCGCCAATCCCTACGCCAGCATGGCTACGATTCTAAGAGGCAAGCTTGGTTATAGAACCGCTTTCTTTCAATCGGCGATGGGCAGCTTTGAATCGAGGCCTGGATTGGTGTATAATCTTGGTTTCGACGAATTTTGGGCCAGGGAAGAATCGGATGATCCCAATAGCTTTCTTGGCTACCTTGCCTGCGATGAGTTCGTAATGTTAAAGCCAATCGCCGAATGGATAAAGGCGGAAGAGCAACCGTTCTTTCTGACGGTTTTGTGCTCTGTCACGCACGATCCCTATGAAATTCCGGAGTGGTTCGGTACGTCGGCCAAGGAGCCGCTGGAACGCTATCAACAGTCAATATCTTATACCGACAAATTCCTGGCTGCGCTGGATGTGGAACTTAATAATCTTGGTATCACGGAGAATACAATATTTTGTGTTATCAGCGACCATGGCGAAGCGTTCGGCGAGCACGGCCTGCTTGGACATGAGCGGATAGCTTTCGATGAGGTCCTACACACCCCATTTTGTTTGCGGGCCCCGTTTTTGGTGGAGACCGGTGTAAGGATTACGGAGCCTGCCAGTTCTGTTGATTTAACACCAACGCTGCTGGGCCTGTTGGGCTTCGAAACGGAATCTATCGGCTTCGATGGCATGGATCTGCTTAAGCCGGTGCCGCAGGATCGCAGAGTGTATTTTACCGGTTGGATGCAGGAGGGGCCTGCGGGTTTTATCAAGGGCAATCGAAAGTTCATATATAATCCGACGAATAAAACGACCTGTTTCTATGATCTTACCGCCGATCCGAAAGAACTAAACAGGATAGAATTGCCGCAGCAGAAGGCCAATAAGATGGCCGAAGAGATTGTAGCCTGGAGAAAAAGCACAGTTTTTCGGATTGATCAGCAAAGGACCGGAAAAAAAGAACTCTTCAATCACTGGATATGCCGTTGGACGGATCGTGTTTCTTCAACGAAACGCAGCAAGAAATAGCACATGCTACTCGTGTTCTGATGACCTGCAATACAATTTTTCATTGTTCATATTATCCCCCATGGCGTTGTTTTTTGTAAACATATAGAAAATTCTTTTCGTATTAGGCCATAGCTCATTAATTATAATGTAGAAATGGGTTATTTGGGTGCAATAAGCGTTTATATATTTCAACGCGATATTAAAAATAAACTTTATTCTTGTTATAGCAGAAGGGGTAAATATAAGTATAAATATCTTTTATGCAGGAAGTTAGGCAAAGTGCATTGATAATTTCCATCATAAAGCCTTGTTATTGGCATATTTTTTGCACGAACATAGGTTTTGTCTTTAACTGAAGCAGCAATATTGGGCGGACGGCCTAAACGTGTTTCGGAGGAGGATGTGTCCGCCCGATTTTTTGAACCTTAAAATCAATTTAACGGTTTTGTAAGTAACGCTCGATTATATATGGAGTCGTTCCGGAGGAGGTACGACTCCTAATTTTTGCGCAATCTTCGGCGTACAGCAGCGCAAAAGGAGTCTATATCAAGCCAGTATAGATTTTCAGTAATCGTAGTTGGGAGTTGCTATAAACCCTATAATAAGTTTACGAAACGTGGAAAAATGCTTTGTTAATATCAAAAATACATTGATTCGGGTTTGATTATCTGTTATAATGAAACAGTAACCAGTTCACAATAGGATAGGAAGGAAATTTGGTCCACAACAGTAGTCGCTATCAAGTACGAGTTGGTTGGTTTGCTGAAATAATAAATTTTATGAGACAATACTCGACGAGAGAACGAGGCATCGCCAGTACAACACAAACGGGCCCTGGATTAGGACCGGCGGTGTCCAGCAGGGAGATTGGCCGGAGTGGATGAAAATCTTTAAAGACTATTAAGAAAATAACGCAGATGTGGTATAATTGACAGAACTGAAGTTCGTTTTAGCGCATCGTATAACTGGATAAGGTATTTTAATAAGGTATTTTAAAGATTGTAAAATAATAGTTGCAAGATTGAAAAAAGAAAGTACGATTTTACCGGACCCATAAAACATAACCAAGACAACATTTAGCGATAAAACAGCGAAAGGGTGTTGCTATGAATAGGCGTAAAAGAGGCTTTACATTAATAGAGCTTTTGGTGGTAATTGCCATTATTGCTTTATTAATGGGGATATTAATGCCTGCTTTGCAGCGGGTTAGGAAACAGGCAAGGACTACTGCTTGTTTGGCAAATCTGAGGCAGTGGAGTCTTATGTATGCCATGTATACCGACGAGAACGACGGCAACTTTTTTTCCGGAGAGTTGAATGGAACGCAGGCTGGCATGGGTTCCGGCGAGTTCTGGCGGGAAACCATGAGGCCTTATTCGAAGGATATAAAGATGTGGCTGTGTCCTCAGGCCGCAAAACCGCGCCCGCAGGGAGGCATCCCAACAGGCGGCTGGTCCAATTATGCCTGGACAACCGGCAATCCAGTAGATGTAGGCAGCTATGGTCTGAACGGCTGGATATTAAATATCAAAGCGGCCAAGCAGTCCGGCAGCAGGGCAAGCGGCTGGGGCCGCACGCCGGCCGAATGGCACTGGGGTACTCACCAGGTAAAAGGTGCAAGCCAGGTTCCGGTCTTTACGGGCAGTTGGTGGGTCGATTCCTGGCCAAGAGAGAACGACCAGCCCCCGCAAAGTGATAACGGCCCGGGGGATACACCCAATTCGAATGAGATGAACCGCGTCTGCGTCGACAGGCACGATGGATTTGTGAACTGTCTGTTTGCCGATTGGACTGTAAGAAAAGTCGGACTCAAGGAATTATGGACCCTCAAGTGGAGCCGGGGTTATGAGACTAACGGCCCCTGGACGAGAGGCGGAGGTGCCGACCCGGGTGCATGGCCCGATTGGTTGCAGCGTTTCAAAGATTACTAACAATTTGCCTTGCCACATTTTAGAAAAACTGTTATAATATTGTCCTATCGATATTATATGCAGGAAATGTGGAATAATTAACGCGTATGATAAGGAAGGAGTATCATTATGAAAAAACCAAAAGCCTTCACCTTAATTGAGCTTCTGGTAGTGATTGCCATTATTGCAATATTGATGGCGATATTGATGCCCGCTCTGAATCGAGTCAAGGAGCAGGGCAAACGCGCCGCCTGCCTTGGTAATATGAAGCAGTTGGCACTTACCTGGATTATGTATGCCGATGAAAACGACGACAAGATTGTAAACGGCGAGGCATATGGCGGCGGTGACGGCTTGGCGCCTATCCCCACGAGCGGTATGCATGACGGTGAGCAGTGGTGGACAGGCGACGATATCGGAGATTTTTGGCAGGGCATAAATTTACCCGAATTACTCCAGAAAAAAGCGATTAGAGCCGGCGCCTTATTTCCATATTGCAGGGATGAGGAGCTTTACCGATGCCCGACTGGTATGCGTGGAGAGATGCGTACCTATACCATTACCGATGCCATGAATGGCCTTCGAAGGGATGGCACTTTCACCGGCAATGTGGGTGCGAGAAATGGCAGAACGGTATTGTGGGTTAAGAGGAGAATGGAGATTAGCGCCCCTGGCCCAGCGCAGAGAATAGTTTTTCTTGATGAAGGCCGGATAACTCCCGACAGTTATGCTACCCATTATGTGAATGAGCGCTGGTGGGACCCGCCCTTTGTCCGGCACGGTGACGGCACGAATGTCTCTTACGCAGACGGGCACGCTGATTATTGGAAGTTCATGGGCATGAAAACGTTAGAAATAGGCAAGCTCGCCGCTATTCCCGGCCGTAATGCAAGCGATCTGCACCAGATGCAGCCTGAGAGTGAGGATGACTACCAGGATTTGTATAAGATGCAAAAGGCCGTCTGGGGCAAATTAGGTTATTCACCAAGTCATATGCCAAGGTAAAGGGATTGATAAACATTATCTGAACCGGTCGGATTGAAAGAGGCATACGCATTATATAAAAAAGAAAGGGCAATATCATGAACAGGCGGGGAGCGTTTACACTGATTGAGCTTTTGGTGGTGATAGCCATCATTGCGATCCTAATGGCGATTTTAATGCCGGCGCTGCAGCGGGTGAAAGAGCAGGCAAGAGAGATAACTTGCCGTGCCAACCTGCGTCAATACGGTATTGCACAGGCCTTATATCTGGACGACTATGACGACCGCTATCCATCTGCGTGGACCTCTCTGGTCGAGACGGAAGCTCCCGTGACTGGTTATCAACGTTTTTGCCGGTGGCACGATCCGAGATATCCGGCGGACGGCCCGTTTTGGCCTTACCTGAAAAAAGGGAAGGTCCATTTGTGTCCATCGTTCGCAATTCTTGCAAAATCCGAGGGACAAAGGCATCCAAGTCATGATCCGAGCATCCCCGTTATCCCTTACTACAGTTACAGTATGAACGGCTACTTAGGCTCAACAGGCGGAGCCGCGGGTGGAGGCGTACTGAAGCGTTCCCAGATCACAAGGAGCAAGGCGGAGGTGTTTTTCTTCACTGCCGAGAACATGTGGCTCAGACCCGGCTGCAGTTGGGTGCTAAACGACAACGCCTTATGCCCCGACGGACGCGACTGGTTCGGCACGTTTCATAGTATAATGAGCGGAGACCTAAACAGCGGCTCTGTCAACGTGGTTTTTGTGGATGCACACGTGGAGGAGGTGCGCTCGGCCCTGAAAGAAGACCCCAGCGATAATTCGGAGAAAGAGTTCGGACAATTCGAGAAATTCGGCTGGCCAAAAAAAGAGCCCTATAATTAATCAATTGTGGCCTCTGGAGTTCATTAACGCGGCCAAAAGGATATGCCTTAATCTGTCAACGCTGAGCCTGTTAAGGTAGTCCTGTGTAAAATCCAACTTGAATCTGCCCCTGAAATTCCTGATTCGTCTCTCGAGTTCGTGTCTTCCTAAAGCGGCGATCGAAGTCGCCTCTCTCTCAAAATACTTTCTCGCAGCCATCCTCGTAACCTTTGAAAAGATTGTTATTGTAAGTTGGATTCATGCTGTCTGTATCGTCTCTGAAATCTGGGCACTTTTGCTGGAAATCCGATATCGTTAAACAAGCCCTTAAATCGTTTAATTATTAGGCCAAATTTTTTTTGTTTATTTGAACGTCGTCTGATAACTTTTAATTATGAGAACAGAGAAGTTAAACTATCACTTGCCGTCTGAGTTGGTTGCCCAAACTCCTCTTTCTGTCCGGAGCGATTCGCGGCTGCTTGTTCTTGATCGTTCCAACGGCAATGTTTCGGACAGCCGGTTCAGCAGCCTCGGCGAATTTCTGTCGCCCGGCGATTGCCTTGTCCTGAACGATACGAAAGTCCTGCCGGCACGCTTTTTCGCCCGGCGGACCACGGGAGGCAAGCTCGAAGGATTGTTTCTCGCTGCTGACGCCGACGGCGTCTGGACGGCATACCTGAAGGGAATCCGCAAGCTCAAGCCGGGCGACGAGTTTTATCTGAAAGACAGGCAAAAAGCCGATTTCTGCAAAGCCGTGATGCTCGAAAAGACAAGTCAGGGAAGGTGCCGGCTCCAGATCAAAATCAATGCAGATGCACAGGCCGTGCTGGATGAAATCGGTTTTCCGCCGCTGCCGCCCTATATCAAGCGCGATGACAATCCGGCAATAGCGGCGGAGGACGAGCTGCGGTATCAGACGGTGTACGCCAGGCAAAGCGGCGCCATCGCAGCCCCAACCGCCGGGCTGCACTTTACCGAACCGCTCATCGAGCAGCTAAAGCAGGCCGGCATAAAATTCGCTTTTATCACGCTCCATGTGGGAGCAGGAACATTCAAGCCGGTCACCGCGGACAATCTCGAAGACCACCAAATCCACAAGGAACGATTCAGCATAGATGAAAAAAATGCCGGTATAATAAACATGGCAAAAAACAAAGGCGGCCGAATCATCCCGGTCGGCACAACTTCGACACGGGTCCTTGAGACCGTCGCCACCGGCTCACAGGCTTGTCCCGAGCGAAGCCGAGGGATCGAAGCTACCACCGGCACGACTGATTTATTCATCATGCCGGACTACCGATTCAAGATGATTGATGCGATGATAACGAATTTCCATCTGCCCAAATCTACGCTGTTGGCACTGGTAGCTGCATTCGCAGGACTCGAAAACATCCTCGCCGCCTACAACCACGCCATCGAACAGCGATACCGTTTCTACTCCTACGGGGATGCTATGCTGATAATCTGAGTAAAAGGGAGCTTTCGAGATTACAATATTCTTTTTGCCAGCGGAAGCCTGCGAATGATATTGCCGAGACCAAAACACAGTGGCATTGAAATCATGATGGCTAATGTGAATTTCAAGAGTGGATACAGGCTGATATTCCTGATCGCGATTGCCACAAGAATAACAACGGGGGCGTGGATGATATACGCCGTATAGGCGCTGCCGGCCATCGCTTTGGCAAGCTTTCCCTGTCGGTTAAGCCATTTGTGGAACAGGGCCAGCAGGGCGATCATTAACGCTACGCCGGTAAGCTGCTCCCAGAGGGCGTAGGTAAAGCATTGCCAATGCAGACCGCCGGTGAATGCATCTATATTGCCTTTTATTGCTCCGCCGAGTACGAACAGGACCGGAAAAACGATGACAATCATAACGATGGCCAGGCAGAGCCAAAGCCTGCCCATAGCATTGGGAATCCGCGTCAGCCAGTTGCGGCGATAGGCGACGATTCCGATGATGAACATGCAAATGTATTGCGGAAAAAATGGAAACTGAAAATTCAGCGGCCGGAATCCCCAGCCCACGGGAAGCCATATCCGCACGGTAAAGGTAATGCCAGCCAGGGCAAGAATAAAAACCGCGATTTTCAGATTGCCTGGAAGACCAGTTTCGTCTCGAACGGCCGGAGAAGGCGCTTTTATAAATGCCCTCCATAAAGCATAGAAAATCGCGAATATCAGAAGGGCCTCTACAAACCACAACGGCCCGGTACCGATGTGGAATGTGCCGTAATACATTGCAAGGAACTGACGATAAGAACCGTCGAATTCAAGAGCACCGACCTGCATCAGCGGATAAGCCATTAGCGGGCCAATGATAAAATCATAGCAGAGCATGGGGATGCCCAGACGCAGCAGGCGGTCCTTAAGAAACCGCCGGGGTCCTTTGCGGTCGTATGAGCCGGGCGTGAAATAGCCGGCGATCATAAAAAACAGCCCCATTGAGAAGGCCTGAACCGTACAATTGTGCCATGTCAGCAGGATGGATGAAAGTGTGTCCGCCTGGCCGTCCTTATAATACCACGAGCCTTCGCCGCCGTAGGTTATGGACAGGTGGATCATCATAATCAGCGTAATCAGCAGGATCCGCAGATTGTCGATGAAGAACAGACGGCCTTTTTCCATATCATATTTCCGGGCCTGATTCTCGCTGGGTTAGAGTCACGTCTTGGCTTCTTTATATACAGTGGACAACGAAGGTGCGGCGACTGTTTCACCCCAGGCCGTCACACCTGTCGTTGTCCACTTGTCCCGGCAGTTTTTACTTGTATATCTTGTCGAAATGACCTTGGGCGGCAACAACCGCAGCCCGCATCATATCTTCGGCTTTGGCGGTTTCTCGCCTGGCGAGAGCGGCCATCAGCGCTTTGGTGTCCAGCTCCCTGGCTGCCGTTTCGCAGGCCTCCCAGCTCAAGACGCTTCTGATCACGCGGTTGATTCCCTGCTCGACGTTGTCGTAGGCCCTTGTCTGCATGTCGTGGCCTTTCCACCGGTTGAATCCCGCCTGCTGGATAAGCCCGGCGATGGCGATGTTCATGCCGTTGATTCTCGCCCCGTGGTCGATGTCGTATTTTCCCGGTCCTCCGAGAATGATGCCGTCATTGTAACCCTGGCTGTTGAGGTGCATGTGGACCATCGCGTCGTTGTCCAGCTCTTCGACCGTGTCGTGTACGTGGTCGAGGCCGATCATTTCCGAGTGCCCGAACTCCTTGTTGACGCCCTTCTTGTTCCTGGAAACGCCGAACTCGTCCTCGATCCGTCTCCAGAACAACAGCGCGCTGGCGACCGTCGGGATCAGCATGGCCGGGTGTCCTTCGTTCGGCTTCGGCTCGAATCCGATGTAAAGGCTGCCGCCTTTTTCCTGCTCGTACTTGCATAGCCCGGCGATGCTCTCCTTTAGATTCTGGTACATTTGTCCGATGCCTATGGTTGCAATATCGTAGCCGAACGAGCCGTTCCAGATGATCAAAGCCGGCTCCTTGTCCGGATGCCAGGCTTTCTTCAAGGTGCCGTACGCGAGATCAACCGTCTTCGTACCCAACTCTTCTGCGGCCTTTCGCTCCTGCGGGTCGAGTGACGCGACGCCGCCGTAACCGAAGTGACAATGGGCCCCGGGCGTGATCATTGCGAGGTAGAGATTGTTGTCCACCAGCGCATCTGCGACCGCCGAGGCGTTGTCGTCGTCGACCTCCGCATCGTAGTGCAACTCAATTCCCAGCTCGACGTTGTCCGGCAGGCGAGGTGCGATCTTATCGCCCACCAGCTTAATCATCTCGGGCGTCCCGAATTTGCCGCCCCACTCAGGCCTCATATCGCCAGGCACAAAACCGCCTTTGCCCGGATTAAATGTCCATCTGCAAATACTATGTAAAGATTTTTCCGCCATCTAATTTACTCCTTTCTCGTATTTTTCATCGAGATGCGATTCAAGCTTTCAATTGTTGTTTCAGAGTCCCTTCCCACCCAGCATACGCTTGTTGATAGGCGGAAGCTAACTTGTCATTAGGTTCGATTGTCTTGACCGGTTCGAGGCCCACGAAGGCTTCGTCCGGGCCCTTGTATACGCCTGCACCGATGCCGGCGCCGCGTGCTGCGCCTTGTGAGCCGTCGGTGTTGTATAGCTGGACAGTGGCCTGCGTTACAGTTGCGAAAGCCTCGGCGAACAACGGGCTCAGGAACATGTTGGCGTTGCCCGCCTTAACGGTTGTCAGTTGTATTCCCATGTCGCGCATAATCCCGAGTCCATAATTCAGCGCGAAGACGATTCCCTCCTGCGCGGCGCGCAGGAAGTGCGCCTTTTTGTGTATGTTGAAATTCCAGCCGTGAACGGATGCGCCGATATTCCTGTTCTCCAGGGTCCGCTCGGCCCCGTTGCCATACGGGAGGATGACCAGGCCGTCGGAGCCGACCGGCACCTGTGCCGCCAGCTCGTTCATCTGTTCGTAGTCCAGTCCCTCGCCGGCTACGAAATTGTGCTTTAGCCAACTGTTCAGAATTCCCGTTCCATTGAGGCACAGCAGCACGCCGTAACGCGGATCGTCCGCCGAATGGTTGACGTGCACGAATACGTTGACCCGCGAGCGCTGGTCGTAGTTTTTCTTGTCACTGACTCCGTAAACGACGCCGGAAGTCCCTGCCGTGACGGCTATCTCGCCCGGCTGCGAAACACTAAGTGACAGCGCGTTATTAGGCTGATCGCCGGCGCGGTAGCTGACTATCGTACCGGCGTCGAGTCCAAGCTCGTCGGCCGCCTCTTTCGTCAACTCGCCCTGGATGGAAAACGTCGGGAGCGTTTCGGCGATCAGCTCGCCGGAGATGCCGTAGTTGTCGAGCACGAATTGGGCCAAACCGTCGCCCTCGAAATCCCACATTATCCCTTCGGACAATCCGGAAGGCGTAGTTTTTATGTCACCCGTCATTTTCATTGCGATATAGTCGCCGGGCAGCATCATTTTGTGGATCTTCGAATAAACTTTCGGCTCGTTTTCCATCACCCATTTCAACTTTGACGCTGTAAAGTTTCCGGGCAGGTTGAACAATCTCTTGAGACACTTTTCCTCTCCGATATCCGTCGCCGCCTGCTCGCCGATCTGCACCGCCCGGCTGTCGCACCAGATAATCGAAGGCCTCAGCACTTGCTTGTTTTTGTCAACCACTACAAGACCGTGCATCTGATAAGAGATCCCGATTGCATGTATATCGCCGGCATCAAATTCCGCCTGGGCCCGAATCTTTTTCGTGGCGGTCTTGACGTGCTCCCACCAGACGGCCGGATCCTGCTCGGCCCAGCCCAACTGCTTCGCGACAATCTCCAGTTCCTCGTCCGGCGAAGTCGCCGCCGCCAGCACCTTGCCCGTCTCAGCGTCCATCAGCGTTGCCTTGATTGACGAGCTTCCTATATCGTATCCCAGTAATAATGCCATTTATATGTCCCCTTACTGTTCCCGGTTTGACCAACGCCGCGAGCGACGAGTTCATTACCCATAATAATCATCGCCGGCCGATTGTCAAGCTTCGGCGAATCTTTCATTCATATTCCCATTTGACCAGCCATGGGTCATTTGTCCGTTTCTGGAAGGCCTTCAGCTCCGCTTTGAGTTCTGCAAGCACCTTTTCGTGTTTTGGATCGTCGGCCAGGTTTTTTACCTCGTGCGGGTCGTTTTCCAGGTCGTAGAGTTCGAATTTCGGCCGATGCAGGTAGGCTTCGACGGTGCGTTTGCCGTAGTATTTGCTGCCGGCCTTAATCGTCGCCTGCCAGGTCGATGCGGCCCACAAATCGCTGGCGAACGGATAATCCAGCCCGTGAGCGATATTCCAGATCAGCTTGTACCTGCGCTGCCGAACGATGCGCATCGGATAGTACATCGTAATCTCGTGGAAGGTGTGCGAGGCATAAGTTATATCCCAGCCCTTCGGATGCTCCTGCTCGATCGTCGATTTGAAAGACCGGCCCTGGAAGCTATTCGCGCCGGACAGCGCACCGGCGAAATCGATAATCGTCGGCGCCAAGTCTGCAAAGTTGACCAGCGCATCGCACTCGATGCCTTTCTTTTCCTGTTGGGGACTGCGGATGATGCAGGGCAGGTTCATCCCCGGTTCGTACAGCGTCGTCTTCGCCCCCGGAAAAGCGACGCCGTTGTCGGAGATGTAGATGACTACGGTGTTATCATATTTGCCGGCTTGCTTGAGGACGTCGAGCAGTTTACCTACGCCCTGGTCGACACGGGATACGGACTGGTAGTACTGTGCCAGCTCGGCGCGGCACTCCGGCGTATCGGGCAGGAAGGGCGGCACAATTACATCCTTCGGGTTATACTTGACCTCTTTGATGCCGGGATAGCCTCCCTTGGCTTTGTTGCCGAAACGGTCGGGCTTGCCGGGCAGCTCGTCCGCAACGCCGCCCCCGCGGTGCGGGTCGCTCATGCAGAAGTACAAAAAGAACGGCTTACCGTCACTTGCGCCAACGAAGTCCCGGCAATTCTGCGCCATCTGGACGGGGCTGCGGCTGTTGCCCGGCAGTGCAACATCGAACTTGTAGATGCTCTCGGGCGCAACGTGGTACTTGCCGATTCTCCCCGTTCGATAGCCCGCCTCGGTCAGCAGGACCGGCAGAGTCTTGATGTTCTCGAAGGAGATAAAATGGTGATAGCTGTGCTGGTGCCCGTACTGGCCGTTGGCGTGGTTGTACATGCCGGATAGAATGACCGACCTGCTGGCGCTGCAACTGGCAGTCGTGCAGAAGGCGTTTGTAAAACGCACACCATCGGCCGCAAGGGCGTCCAGGTTCGGCGTCTTGATGACTGGGTTGCCGTAACAGCCGAGGGTTTCAAGTCCGTGGTCGTCACTAACAATGAGAACAACGTTGGGCCTGTCGTTCTGGCCGGCTAATGTTCGCTGCGAAATAAGTGCCGAGCCGGCAAGGGCCGACGCACCCGCGGCACAAGCCTTCATAAATTCACGCCGGCTAATCGATTTAACTTTCATAATACTTGCCTCCAACATTATTCTTAGTTTTGTGTTCTTAATGTTGAGTTTTGAGTTTGCAACTAAAAACTAAAGACTCAAAACTAACAACTAATTTAGTATCTCAAGCCCTCAACTCAACGCCGGCCGAAACTTCCTGTTCCCAAGCCGTAAGTTCGTCCTGAAGCATCTTGACCATCTCCGGCTTGGCTCCGGTAAGGTTATTCTTTTCGCCAAGATCATCGTCGAGATTATAAAGTTTCACGTTGTCACCCTGAACCAGCAGCTTCCAGTGGCCTTTGCGAACCGCTCTTTCTTTTCTGTAGCGCCAGAACAAAGTGCGTTCGGGCAGCTTCCTGTCTTCCGTCAACATGTCAAGAAGGTTGACGCCGTCGAGTTTCAGCCCGCTCGGAAGTTTCGCCCCGGCGATTGAGACCATTGTAGGAAACATATCCATCCCCAGCACGGTTTGGCTTGTCACCGTGCCGGGCTTTATCCTGCCGGGCCAGTAGGCGACGGCAGGTACGCGGTGTCCGCCTTCCCAAAGGCTGCCTTTGTAGCCGGCCAGCGCGCCGTTGGAGCCGTTTTTGGTCGCCCCGTTGTCGGAGCAGAAAAAGATAAACGTTTTATGCTCCAGGCTTAGATGTCTTACCGTCTCGACAATTTTCCCGATCCCTTCGTCCATGACCTCGACCATTTCCTTATACGCGCGGGCGATTTCTTCTCCTCTGACTTTCTTGCCCTTCTTGCCGCCCGGCAGACGCTCCGGCGGATCGTTTCTGCCCTGGTACGGATAGTGCGGCGCCTCATGCGGCAGATACAGACAGAATGGTTCGTCCTTGTGCCGCTCAATGAAATCTACGCCGTGCTTTGTTATAAGATCGGTGCAGTAGCCTTCTTCGGGGACCTTTTCGAGATTTTTCCACCAGTCGTCGAATCCGGCGCCGTCGATGTGCGAGTGAAAGTCCACATTACCGCTGACGTAGCCTCGGAACTCATCGAAGCCCTGCTTTGCGGGATTGAATGGCACATTATAACCTAAATGCCACTTGCCGAAAATCCCCGTCGCGTAGCCGCGTGTTTTGAGAAC
>JBARRE010000626.1:0-7654 GCA_049644065.1 Sedimentisphaerales bacterium
ACCATATTTTGGATTTTGTTATGTGTCTATATTCCTATCTGGCTGTTTTTATTAGCCCCCTTTAGCGGCCTGCAATGTAATGCGTTTATTTGTACAGCTTCTATGTTTGCCTATATCGTAATGGGACTCTGGTTTGATAATCGTTTTATGATCATGCTCGGACTTGCATTAGCGGCTTCGACATTAGTAGGCTTTTACATTTTAAGAGATTTCTATTGCCTTTGGATGGCTTTTGTGGGCGGCGGAGCAATCTTAGGCGGCGGCCTGTATATACGTTTGAGATGGAGGTAAGAAATGGCACAGCTTGACAATATAATTCATCAGACGGTTCGGCTGCAAATCATGTCGTCGCTGGTTAGCCTCGATCAGAACGAGCATGTCAACTTTAGCTACCTGCGAAAGCTCCTGAAGCTGACCGACGGCAACCTCGGCGCGCACCTGAGTAAGCTCGAACAAGCAGGCTACGTAAAGATTGACAAGACCTTCGTCGCCCGCAAACCGCAGACTTTTATAAGCGCCACAGGAAAAGGCCGGGACGCTTTTGACGGACATGTTGCAGCCCTTAAAGAAATCATTCAAAGCGAGCAAGGATAAAGCAGTATGGACGAGAACAGACTCCATAGCAGCAAACTGGAACAAATAACTCGAAAATGGTGGTTCTTTCTATTGTTTATACTGTTACAGCTTTTACCGCCGTACGCATCCAAGGGCTACAAGTTTCCAGAGGAGAGCGTAAGCGTAATTATGCATTTATTTAGTAACGCCTTAGTTCATTCGTATGCCGAGTTATATCCGGTCTTTAAAATAGTTCCCATTGTATTAATCGTTTTGGTAATCACTTTTCGCAATAGAGTAGCTCGCCTGTTCAATATCTACGTTGCTTTTTCTTATATACTCTTTGCCGTTGGTCAAAATATAGCTGTAACGGAAAGATATGGCGTATCAATTTGCACCGTCAATCTAATAATGTTCCCTGTAGTTGCTGGCTTCTGGGCCTGGGAAGCAATCGTCCTGCAAAACGATTTCAGTCCGGCAAAGTTACCTATCTGGAGATACTGGATTGTTCCTCTGGCATTACTGGCATTTTTGGCCCCTGGGAAACCACGCGCCGGTATGCCTGACTTTAGTCCGGCTTACCTGCTGGCAAACGGAGCAGGGTTGGCCTTTTGTATGATGACGCCGGTTTACGTAGGGCTGCTCACTTTATACTGGCCAAAAGTCAATATAGCAACACTTAGGGTAACGAGCCTTGTCGGACTGATTATTGGCTTGTACAATATGCACGTCAATTTTATTCTCAGCCCCAGCACACAATGGTGGAACGGCATCCTTCACATTCCCCTATTAAGTATTTCTTTGTACGGTCTGGTATTATCTCTTAAGAAACAATCACGATTAAAATAAAGTAGCGCTTCAATTCTGCTTGTGGATGTGTTAAGATCTGCTTGTTGCTTGTACTTGCATCAAGAGAGAATTGAAAAAAAAAGAAGGGAAAGTCGATGCTCGCATCTGCTTTTGGGTGGATAACCACCGCGAGTGAGAAAGACATCGGGAAATGGAGAACGGTATGAAGGACGATATGATTATGGAAACGATTTTAGAGACAAACATAGGCAGCAGGCCGCCGAGCCGGGGTAAGGTTCGCGACATTTATGATCTTGGCGATAAACTGCTCATTGTGGCGACCGATAGGCTCAGTGCTTTCGATGTCGTGATGACAAACGGCATACCTTATAAAGGAATTGTGCTGACGCGAATTTCGCGTTTCTGGTTTGATTTTCTCAGCGGCAGCATCGAGCATCATCTGATCAGCGACAACGTGGCTAATTTCCCGGAGCCGTTTCGCAGCCATGCCAGACAATTGGCCGGGCGGAGCATGCTGGTTAAGAAGGTCGAAGTTCTGCCGGTCGAGTGTGTAATACGCGGGTATCTGGCTGGCTCGGGCTGGAAAGAGTATCAGCAAAGCGGCACGGTATGCGGGCAGAAGCTGCCGGCCGGTTTGAAGCAGTGCGAAAAGCTGACGGAACTGATATTCACGCCGGCCACCAAGGCCGAGTTGGGAGAGCACGATGAGAACATCAGCTTCGAGCGGTGCGTGGACATTATCGGCAAGGATGCAGCGGATTATGTCCGCAGCAAGAGCACGGAGATTTTCGAGAAAGCAAGTGAATATGCCGAGGGCAAAGGGATAATTCTTGCCGACACAAAGTTCGAATGGGGGCTTGTCAATGGTAAGATTATCCTAATTGACGAGGTTTTGACGCCGGACTCTTCGCGGTTCTGGCCTGCGGATAAATACCAGGCCGGCCGGGACCAGGAGAGCTTCGACAAGCAGTTCGTCCGCAATTATCTCGAAAGTATCAACTTCGACAAATCCGGTCCCGGCGTAGTTCTGCCCGAGGATATCACGGCAAAGACCAGCGACAAATACATCGAGGGCTACGAACGCCTGACCGGCATGAAATTCCCAAAAGAATCGTTCTGACAGAGCATCTTTTAGATAAAGTTTCCCGCTGAAAAAACCGGTTCCGACACAGAATGGGATTTTAAAATATCACGTTAATCAGCGCTCGCCGGCTCGAATACAACCGCCGGCTTTACGGTGATTTGCGATCTGGTGATTATCATTCGTGTAAGAACCGAGGATTGCAGGATTTTAAAGAAAATTTATTTTCTCACAATTCTCTCATCATTACTCTGCGAATATTACAGTTGTCCACGCCGAAAAAGAACCGGAAGGCAGCCGGCAAGGACACGGAGTTGGCGTTTGAGAACAAAACGATAATTCTCTAAAAGGTCAAATTCCAGAAAGCCAAGGTTCTGCACGAGCTGCTTCTGAGCCCGGATGGCGGCAAGGTAGAGGATGAGATAGGCAAAACGAAAAGCGATGAAAAAGACAAGAAAAGTACTGACGCATCTTTTCTTCAATGTTAAAATATGTACCGCCAAGTGGCAGGCTACTGTTGCCCGGCGGTTTTTCCTTGTTGTTATGTACGGTCAGATACGTTCGCACGTGATGTGAGAATCGTCTTCTGCCGGTGAGATCATACGGTAAACCATTGTTGAAGGAATATGCCAAATGCAAGTTATTATAGGTAACAGGTTTAGGAGTGTTCTGTTTTCGACATTTTGCGTTATACTCTTGTCTTGTTCGGCAGGTCTCTCGGCAATCATAGCCGAGGGAGTCACGCTGGTACCGTTGACGGATGACGGCAAATCAAGGGCAGTGGCCTGGGCCTGGCATGGCGACTGGGTGGCCTTTGTGCGACAAGTGGGTGACTCTTCCCAATGGCAATTGCACGTCATGAAGGCCGACGGTACTGAAGTCAAGCCTGCCTGTCCGGTGGGAGATGTGTTTTTTGCCGAGTGGTCCTGGGCCGGCGACCGCATCGCGTATGAATTCTCCAACGCAACTGAGGACGAAAGTCAGGGAGCCGCTTATATTTATGACATCAGCCAGAACCGATCCGTCACTATTTCCCCCCCGTATCGAAGAAGTAATTTCGACGCCGACGATGGGCCCTACTGGTCGCCCGACGATCGTTACCTTGCGTACAAGCTCCGCCTGGGCCTGACGGAAACGCGTCAAGTCTGGCTCTACGACACCGTTACGGAAAGGACCTGGCATTTGTTGCCCGAGCGAGGCCAGGGAAAAGACCAGCGCTGGAGCGCATCTCTGCCGCCGAGGTTAAGCCTGCTCGTTGAGGCCAGCGGCAACTATGATGTGGTAACCGTCAATCCCGACGGAACCGACCTTGTCATGCTAACCGATATCGGGAGTGAATCATTACGCGCCGGAGATGCTCGCTGGTCTCCCGTGGATGATATCGTGGCCTTCACCTTCGACAAGGACATGACTCAAAGCGAACGCGGGCAGCGCTGCGATGCATGGGTGGCCCGCGCCGACGGAAGCGATGCCAGAAATCTGACCAATGCCAGCTCGCCCGCCACGGAAAACCAGCTTGAGCTTGATGACCCGTACTGGTCCTGGGACGGGCGCTACATATTGTCCAAGGGTGATCGCTTTGACATCCAGGGCAACGACATCGACACACTGTATCTTATAGATCCCAAGAGTGGTGGATACAAGATACTATTGACCAGCTACCCGCGAAAGGATGGCATACTCGATGACTTCGAGGCAATGAAATGGTCTTATGACAGCACGAAAATCGCTTTCCTGACCAAGCGCTCTACGGTTCGGAACTGGGGTTCTGATTCGCGAGAGGAGAACCGGCGGACGGCTCTGACCGTCTATGATATGACCACGGGGAAAGCCGAGGATCTTGTGCTGTTGAGCGAAGAGCAGGATCGCAAACGGATCGAAGCCAGCGATGATCGCGATGAGGGCGTGGTCAACCTCTCATGGTCGCCGGACAGCCGGTCGCTGCTTATCACGATATCGAAAATTATCAGCATAGCCGACCGGATTCTGCAGCCTGATGTTTATCGCCTGGACCTGCCGCAGCGTCTTATCAGCCCCCTGGCCCTGGCCAGTGACGGGCCCCCAATGGGCCGGGTTTCGTCAATGACGGCCGACGTGACATCGCCCGGAGAGCAGCAGGAGCAAACCTCTGCCGGCATTACACCGGAGCTTTACCAAGCCGATACCGATATTGTCACTCGCACGATCGAACCCTTGCATATGACCGTAGAAGAAGCACTTGCATCGTTACCGACCAAGTACAATCAATATGTCACTGCCAACACATCCCGCAATCTAATGCTGTTCATGGGACCTGTCGAGCTTCTGGCCGAGCTGCAGGCGAATCTGAAATTGATCGACACCCCGGCCAGCCAGATTCTGGTCGATCTGTTGGCCGTGGAACTGACCGACGAGGCCAACCGTGAGCTTGGGCTGGACTGGACCTACGCCGAGGGACGGTTCGGCATGTTCCAGCCTATGGGCAACGCAATTCGCGACCTGAGCCCGGACGCTTCATTAGACGGACTAACTACCTTTCCCGGGACCGGCCAGGTCTTCTACCAGGGCGTGGGCAAATTACCGCGGGAGTTCTTCGTTCGCCTGAATGCACTGGTCCAGGACGGCAAGGGCACGATTCTGACCAACCCGCGCACGGTCGCGGTCAGCGGTATGGAAGCAACAATTCAAATTCGCAAGACGCTGAATTATTTCTTTAATGAAGGCTATGACGTATCCGGCCGGCCCATCGTTAAAAAGAGTGACATCTCGGCCGATACCCAGGGCCGCATTACCCCCACCCTTTTGGCGGACGGTCGAATCAGCATGGCGGTTTCGGTCAAGGTCGGAAGCTTTACCTTTACACCGGACGCCGGTCTGCCCGAACAGGTCAACCGGGAATCTACAACTACGGTTATCGTTCGAGAAGGCCAGACCCTGGTGATAGGTGGTCTGCGCCAGCAGGAAATGACTGAAGCCGTCGTCAAAGTACCGATCCTGGGCGATATCCCGATCATTGGGCTTTTATTCAAGAAAACCCAAAAGGCGACTCGAAACAGCGTGCTGACGCTCTTTATCACTCCGCATGTTCTTCTCCCCGATGTCCCGGCGCCGGACTGGCCGCAACTGGATGCCGACGACCATAAGATACAGCCTATTATGAATGAGTCCCCATCGTAAAATTACGGCATACGCAGTGAAGACTGACTTCGAACCATGTCAGAAAACAATTCCTGCATAGCCTACCGCGTCTGCGCTCGTGGTGCCCATCTTTTGGAGCATAATTTCATTACTGGTGGTGTGTCCCAGCAACAGGCCTCGCTTGCAGCCGAGCTTTTTTGCCGCTGCGACCGTTGCCGCCGCTGCGCCGGGGCCACAGGCATTGCCGTCCTTTACCGCACTTGCGAGCAATTCGGCCGGCTTGAGTTTCAAAGTCAAATCGATGAACTTTTTATCATTAACCTTCTTTGCCCACTCCAAAGCGTTCTTTCCGGTTCCCATAGGAACAAAACCGTAACGCGGCCCGTAATGGGTCAAATCGGTCGAGCCTATGCAGACGATTTTCTTACCCTCCTGCTGACCGATAATCTCGCCGACACGCGTGCCCAGCTCGACAGCCTGCTCCGTCGGCGGGACCAGAACAGGCACTATCTTGGCGCCGGGAAAGAGGTGTTGTACGAACGGGATCTGCACCTCGATACTGTGTTCGCACATGTGGGCGTTCGGATCGATGACGGCCTGGCCGGTACCCAAAATGGCATCGGCTAATTCCTCGTCAATTACAATTTCGCCGATCGGCGTTGCCCAAAGGCCCTTATCGCTAACAGCGGGCGAGGCTCCAAAGTAGCCGTGGGCGGCCCCGAATATGACGAAGGTGTTGACCTTTTCGTGCTGCTGTTTAATCGCAGAGAAGACCAGCGCCGCCAAACTTCCGCTGAACGTCCAGCCGGCGTGCGGAACAATGCCCGCTACTATCGCGTCCGGCAATGGCTCTCTTAGATTTACTGCTTCGAGGCACTCGTGAATTCCACTAACGCAGGAATCGTGCTGGCCGGGATAAAATTGACCTGCAACAACCGGTTTCCTCGCTTGCATTTTTCGGCTCTCCTTAACTGATACGGGACATGTATTACAAACTCACACCCATGGCAAACTTTCATCCTGTCATACCCTGTGCCGTTATTTGAACTTGCGTTCGGGGCGCCGGGCCGTTATTATAACAGCATTAAATGAGACCGCTTAACATTGTAACCTTTTAATAAGAGAAAACAATATGGTATCTGAAAAAACAACCCCCGTCGCAGTGGTAATGGGCTCGGACAGCGATATGAAGGTCATGAAAAGCTGCATCGAGCAGCTCGGCGATTTCGGCATCGAGCCTGTCGTGCGGATCATTTCGGCCCACCGGACGCCTGAAATTGCCGCTGATTTCGCACAAAACGCCGCCGGAAACGGGATAAAGGTCATAATCGCCGCCGCGGGCATGGCCGCCCACCTGGCCGGCGCCATGGCGGCCAAAGTTACCCTGCCTGTCATAGGCGTACCGCTCGACTCGGGCGCGGGCCTGGGCGGGATGGATGCCCTGCTGAGCACCGTACAGATGCCTCCCGGCGTGCCGGTGGCAACAATGGCTATCGGAAAGGCCGGCGCCAAAAACGCCGCGATTTTCGCCGTGCAGATCCTGGCCCTGGCCGATGCAAACTTTAGCGAAAAACTGGCCGCCTTCAAGCAGGACCAGCAGAAAAAGGTAATCAAAAAAGACGCCGCCCTGCAGTAACCCCGGCACGGATCGAACCTTGAAATTGGCTCCATTCGACGCTGCTCAGAGCCTGCCCTGAACGTAGTTGATGGGACAAGCTTGATTGGCTTTGATTGGCTTTGTTTTTTGGAGCGTGAAAACATGAATAATTTATCATATTCTCTTTATATATAGATACTTATGCTCATTTCCCCTGTTTTGAAATTGGCTTTGTTTTTTCAAACATACCCTGTCAAACGTGCCTTGGGATCTGTCATTTGACTCCTATGCCTTTTATTTCGGATTTCGGAATTCGAACTTCGGATTTCCGGCCGAAGGCCGGCAAATTGGCTTTGTTTTTCACTGCCCAAAACCGCCCAGAAACACCAAAACATCCATAAATCTTTCCTATCATTGAATTAACGCTATATTGCCCATATTAACATTGGCTTTGTTTTTTCAAATAGAGTATTGGCCACAGAGATATAGAGACC
>JBARRE010000627.1:0-6166 GCA_049644065.1 Sedimentisphaerales bacterium
GTGTTGCCAAGCGTTCCTCCGCACCCGTTTTCTTGCCCTTTAACGTCCTATATAAGATATATAAGGGAGAAATCAACTTTCCAGGATGCCGGCTTGCCACAAAGGCGACTTCTGGATTCCCAACTAAGCAGGGTTCATTCTTACGGACCCCAGGAGCCATCCGCACGCAGCACATATGGGCCACCGCCCGGAGCATCAGTTTTAGTGGCGGTACACGTAATCACAGCGATGCCGTTGCCATCCACAGAAGTAATATCATAATTGGCGGCTGTGAAATAGGTTCCTTCTAAATCTGATGCGATAAAGCCCAACTTTGTCTGTGTAGCTACAACACTAAGGAGACCACTAAGGGTAGCAGCCGTAGCTGTACTTGTCTCGGCAGCGTAGGCGCGAACCGCTGTACGGATCGTACCTGCCGTGGCGTTGGCTTCCGACCATTTGGCCTTATCGATGCGGCCCTGCATCAGCGGAATTGCAACCGCGGCCAGGATGCCGACGATGAGGATCACCACCATCAGCTCCACCAGTGTAAAACCTTTTCTGTTTTTCATTTTCATCTCTCCAAATAAAAGTTTGAAAAAAGTTTGGGCGCCAAGTGCGTTACCTGGTCTTCATCCCATTCGGCTAAATCAATAAACGACTTCACTATCGATTCGAAATTTCCGGTTCACCATCTGAAAATCGACAATGATTTATGTGCCCCCCTACATGTCCGACATTGTGAAAATCGGCAGATACAGTGCAATCACGACGACCGATACAATCGCCCCGACCGATATAATCATGATCGGCTCAAGAAGACTCAACAACATGGTGACAGTAGAATCGACCTTGCGTTCATAATGCTCGCTGGTCTTTTCGAGCACTTCGGGCATCGAACCACTTTCTTCGCCGACCTGTATCATTTTTATAACCATATTCGGGAAAAAGCCGGCCGAGCTCATACTTAATGAGATGTTCGAACCGCCGACAATATTTTCTCTGGTCTTGACGATAGCCGATTTTATGATATCGTTATCGGTCATCCCCGTGAGAATAGTAAATGCCTCGAGCACTGAAACGCCGGAAGAAAGCAAAGTTGACGTCGTTCTGCAAAACGTTGCAACGAATGCCTGGCTCAATATATTTCCGAACATAGGCATGGCCAACGCAAGCCTGCTGAATAAATAGTGGCCTTTTTTGGTCCTGGAAACATAAGTCGCAAGGACTATCAGGACAATGACAAGGCCAATAATATAGTGAAGGTTGTAGCGAAGGATATCATAAAATCCCATAAAGCCACGAGTGAAAGCAGGCATTGTCCCGCCTATTTGATCGAATATCTTTCGGAATCTGGGAACAATGAAAGCCATTATGAATATGACAATTATGATAATAAATGAGAGTACGAAGATAGGATAAGCCATCGCGCCTTTGACTTTTTTCGCGAGTTTGTCACGATTCTCAAAATACTCCGCCAGTTTGCCTATTGCCTTGGCGAGATTACCGCCGGTTTCGCCGGCCAGAACCATGGCACAGCAGAGCCGGTTGAAAACCTTCGGATATTCTGCGATACATTCCGAGACGGGCTGACCTTTCTTGATCTTTTCCGCTATCTGCTTGAGAATATTCTGGAGCTGTGCATTGTCCGTGTCGTCGCTAATGATGTCTAAAGCTGTGGTAATAGGAATTCCGCCCTCGAGCATTGTTGACAACTGCCAGCAAAGTGCCGCCAGGTCCGCCGATTTGATGCGTTTACGGTGGGCTTTTTGCCGTGGTTTTGTGACACCTTTCCTGGATACCTCCTTAACAGAGATAGGTGTTAGCCCTTGCTCACGAAGCTGGTTAAGTACTTCGTTTGAGTCAGCCGCTTGCGCGATTCCCTTTATCTGTGCTCCAGCCAAATCTCGAGCGACATACCCATAGTTTTTCATTTGCTTAACCTTTTAAAGTACACTTTTCTTTTCGTTCTAAGAGCTGTTACCCTTTGTCTGTGAAAGCTATCCTTATGACCTCTTCGGCGGTTGTTAAACCCTCCAATACCTTAATAACACCGCTGTCGAGCAGGCCGCCATACCCTTTTTGACGCGATGTCTCTCTAATCTGAGATTCGGTTGCACTGGCAATAATCTTCTCGCTGATGGCGGTGTCTACATCCAGGAACTCAAATATGGGCAATCTGCCCAGATAACCGGTTTCTCCACAGGCGGGGCATCCTCGGCCGTGATAGAACACCGAGTTCTCGGCCTTCTCTTTGTTTATCCCCAAATGTTTGATGGCTTCTTCATTCAATGTTACCGGCTCTTTACAATGATCGCATATTTTTCTGACGAGTCTCTGAGCAACCACCAAATTCAGTGCCGAAGCGAGCAGGTACCGCTCAATTCCCATATAGAGCAATCTGCTTATCGCGCTCGGCGCATCGTTGGTATGGAACGTGCTTAAAACCAGATGGCCCGTCAAAGCCGCTTTTATTGCTATCTCGACCGTCTCCTTGTCTCTGATTTCGCCGATCAGAATAATGTCCGGGTCCTGTCTTAAAATTGCCCGCAGACATCGAGCAAAATCGAGGTCGATTTCCGGCTTGACCTGAATCTGGTTAATTCCTGCGAGACGGTATTCGACCGGGTCCTCAACCGTTGTGATATTTTTCGTCGGATCTTTCAGGTGGCTCAGCGCCGAGTACAATGTAGTACTTTTACCGCTGCCGGTCGGTCCGGTGACAATGATGATACCGTGAGGTTGTGACAGCTTGCCTTTCAGTTCTTTCAGGCGCTCCGGTTCGAGCCCAAGTAAATCAAGGTCGTGCTTGACCGCGGACGCATCCAGAATTCGCATAACGACTTTTTCGCCGTAAATGGTCGGAATGGTCGAGACGCGGCAGTCGATGGCCCCGCCGGATATTTTCATTTTGAATCGGCCGTCCTGAGGCAACCTGCGCTCGGCAATATCCATTCGTGCGACAATCTTGATTCTGGCTATGACCGCCGCCTGCATCTTTTTCGCCGGCGGAACCATGTCCCGAAGAATGCCGTCAACTCGCATGCGCACAACCGTCGATTTCTCCTGGGGCTCGATGTGAATGTCACTTGCCCTGCATTTAACCGCCTGGCTCATGAGCAAGTCAACGAACCGAATCACGGGAGCCTTATTTGCGGCATCTTCACCGATAGTATCCGGTTCAGTGATGTCTTCCAAAAGGACGTCGTCATCCAGCTTGTTTTCGTTCTCGACTTCGATCTCCACCAGATTACGAAGCTGCTGTTCTTCCACATCCGAGCCGTGATAAATCAGCTCTATCGCCCGGCGAACTTCCCTCGCCGAACTGATGGCCGGCTTAATCTGACGCTTCAATTTCAGCGTGACGGTATCTATCGCGACAACATTGAGCGGATCAGCCATCACGACAACAATGTTTTTATTATCGTCCTCGTCGACAGCCACGAGACAAAATCGCTTGGCGATGCTCTCCGGCAGCATTCGAGCGATGTCCATGTCGATCTTGTCCAGCTTGCGGGCGTCGTCGAAGTGAACGTATTCCATCGAGAAATGTTCCGCCAGGGCGACCGTGACGTCCTTGTCATTCAGCTTTTTGAGCTTCAGCAGCACCTCGCCGAATCGACCGCCTTGCTCACGTTGTGCGTCGAGCACTTCCTGCAGCTCGTCCCGGCTTAACATACCTTTGGAAACAAGCAGCTCGCCGAAAAGAAGACCGGCCTCGGCTTCAGCAACATTAGATATAGTTTGTAAAGAATCCATCCGGTTACAATCAAATCATTTATATTAAATACTTCGTGTTTGTCCGCTTTTTGTCTTTATTGACCGAAAACTACAAAACAACCAGGGGCGGACTCCGCCCTGCTTAAGAAAGGGTAGGGAACCAAAACAAGCGGTTGTTCTACTCACTCTCTTCTCCCTGTCATAACATTCTATGACCCTTCATATAAAATATACTGCAAAAATCACAAAATCCAAAAAATCACAGTGGTTTTAGTCTCGGACAATTGGCAGTGAGAATTTAAGGAAATCTTGTTAATACTTGAGTAAAACACGCTGGAGCGAAGAATTTGCTGCTTTCGTAAAACTGGCGGCTATTTATGGGACGCTTTACGAATTTCTAACGGGTAGGTGAAAATCCTTGACGAAATACAGGAAATTGCTAATATTGGCATTAATTGAAGTGCTGTTCTATAAATAGTATGCAAGTAGAAAACTTGCGGATGTGGCGGAATTGGCAGACGCGCAGGCTTCAGGTGCCTGTGCCCTTCGGGGCGTGGAGGTTCGACTCCTCTCATCCGCATTAAAATCGCTGTAATAGGTAGGAGCGGCCTTTTTATGTCATAATCCACGGACAGAGGAACGATCTAACGAAAATCGTGCAGATAAGTCGATAAATAGTAGTAAAGGAACAACAAGAATTGATCGTCACCATTTTTAGGACATAGGGTCACGTTAGCAAGGCTAATAATAGCGTTATGCTTGAAATATTTCAAAACTTCGAACAGGTGGCGGCCCGGTTCAGCCCCTCGATCCTGATCGGCTCAGGAGTGGTGTTCCTTCTATTGGGATTGTGTATATGGCTCGGCGGACTGGCCCTTAGAAAAATATTAATCTCTATAGCCGGCCTGGCCTGCGGGATTGTGGTCGGACTCTTTGTCGTAGGACGGAATATTTTCTCCGCATCGCTCTCGGCAGCTCTTGCCTCGCTCATTGCCCTGATATTCCAAAAGGTATTGTGCGTACTGCTGGCGGCGGCATTGGCGGCAGCGGTTGCTTTTACCATTCTTGCCGAGCCGTACTTCGAACAAGCAGAAACCACCGAAGTCCAGAACGAAATGTCGGAGCAGACCACAACAGCCGGCCTCGACGAAACGCTGGAAGAACTAAAGATATTCGCACTCGATGCCGGCGAAAAAATAAAACAAGCCGGCTCAAAAATCCCGGTACAGATATGGGCGATAATCGCCGCACCGGCGGTGATTTTTCTTGTCTGTGGTGTGTTGCTTTGGCGTTGGACCACGGCTTTGTTCTTTTCGGTCACCGGAACAATGGTCGTCTTTCTCGGAATGATTTTCCTGCTGTCGTACAAAGGGACCGAACCTGTCAGCCATATTCGCAGCATGCCGTTAATCTCTGCCGTTGTTTTTCTCGCGATGGCCGCTTTCGGCACGATTGTCCAGCTACTACTTTGCAAAAGCTCAAAAAAGCAAAAGATAACAAAAATAAAGCCCGGCAAGAGCAAAAAGAAGGACAAGAAAGAGCCTGAAAAAATCGTAGAACATGACTGGCGTTCGGCGTAAAAACAAAAAGAAAGATCAAGGAGCCGAATAATGGATTACCTTAAAATCCTTGCACAGACAGCTACGGAGACGACGGAAGAAGCAGTCGTCCCGATGGATGTGTTCTGGGAACAAATCACCTCCCTGAGCCTGCTCGAAGCATTGACCTTTATCTCATTCGGCGTGGTTTGCCTGTTCTACGGCTGGCGCGTCTTCAAGGTCCTGGTCGTCATCAATTTTGCATTGCTGGGCATGATGATGGGAATGGCAATCACCGAGAAAATCGTCGGCCTGAACAATCAGTTCGTCGGCGGAATCATCGGCATGATAACATTGGCGGTCCTCTCTATACCGCTGATGCGATGGTCCGTTTGTTTATTAGGTGCGGCCGCGGGTGGAATACTCACATCGGGAATATGGTACGCATGCGGCCTGACCGAACAGTACATCTGGGCCGGCGGGCTCATCGGGATTATTGCCGGCGGAATGATTTCCTTTATCATTTTCAAAGCCGCCGTCATACTCTTTTCCAGCCTGTGGGGCAGCGGCTTGGTAGTGATCGGGTCCCTTGCGCTTTTATACCTTTATCCGAGAACCTCCGCAAAGGTCGAAGACCTGGTATTCACGCTCAAATGGTTTTTACCCGTTTTGATCATCGCACCGACCGCAATAGGCTTCATCCTGCAGCAGAAATTCCTAAAAACTTCCAAAGACTATAACCTGTAACCATAACAGGCCTTTGAGTGTGTCAGTCCGTCGCCCGGGTCTTAGCCTGCCACTTCAACTATGTTCAGAGCTTGCCCTGAGCTTGTCGAATGGGGCAGGCTCTGAGCCCAGCCGAAGGGAGCCACGAAACACGCTAAACGCTACACGTTAAACGCTATTTTGCCATCCGCGAAGACTGAAAT
>JBARRE010000628.1:0-7857 GCA_049644065.1 Sedimentisphaerales bacterium
CTCTGATAGGTCAGGTCGACCGACCCATGCAGCTCCGACTCCTGGGCCTGGGCGAAACCCATCGCACAAAACAAAACTACGGCAGCTAACAAAATCCCTTGCTTCTTCATGCTCATCTCCTTAAAAACATTACCTTTTTTTAAGATACTAATTTCCATAAATTGTCTTATATAAAGTTGAGAGTCAATACAAAAACCGGCAATATTACCACTTCCCGGTTTTTCTCATATCCGCTTTTGGCAGATTCTCAAGGTCCTTGGTATATTTCTGCAGTTCTTCTTCAGGCAGTTCATAATCGGTAAGCTGGCCGGATAAATATGCATCATAGCCAAGAAGGTCCATCAGGCCATGCCCACTATAGTTGACCAGTATTACCTTTTCTTTACCTTCTTCCTTCGCTTTTTCCGCTTCTTCAATAACTGCTGCAAGTGCCTGACTCGTTTCCGGAGCAGGGATAAAGCCTTCGGTTCTGGCCCATGTTATTGCAGCCTTGTAGGACTGCAACTGATGGTAAGCTCTTGGCTCCAACAGGCCTTCTACGATAGCCTGGCAAACCAGCGGCGCCATGCCGTGGTACCGCAGCCCTCCGGCGTGAATTGGAGGCGGCACAAAAGCATGTCCGAGAGTGTACATTGCCAAAAGCGGTGTCGTGCAGGCGGTATCTCCGAAGTCATAAGCAAAAGGTGCACGCGTCATAGTCGGGCATGCCGTAGGTTCAACCGGGATAATCTTGATATCGGCACCATTGATCTTGTCAGCAACAAACGGGAACGACAATCCTGCAAAATTACTGCCCCCGCCGGCACAGCCAATGACTATGTCCGGTAGTTTTTCTCCGGCTATTTTGAGCTGCTTCTTTGCTTCAAGCCCGATTATTGTCTGGTGCAGCAAAACATGATTTAACACGCTGCCGAGGGAGTATCGGGTTTTGCCTGATGGGTCAGTAACTGCCTCTTCGATAGCTTCGCTGATAGCCATTCCCAGGCTGCCCGGCGTATCGGGTATTTCCGCCAAAATTTTTCTTCCGGCGTTTGTTTCGGTACTCGGACTTGCAACGCAGTTCGCTCCCCATGTTGACATCATCATTTTTCTGAACGGCTTTTGGTCAAAACTAATTCTGACCATGAAGACCTTACATTCGAGGCCTATCAAGTTGCAGGCGAAGGCCAGGGCGCTGCCCCATTGACCGGCTCCGGTTTCAGTAGTTAATTTTTTAATACCGAACTGTTTGTTGTACCATGCCTGGGCAACGGCTGTGTTCGGCTTGTGACTTCCGGGCGGGCTGACACTTTCGTCTTTGTAATATATGCGAGCTGGTGTCTCCAGATACTTTTCAAGGTAAACTGCCCTGCGCAAAGGCGAAGGACGCCAGCGATAAAGTATATCCAGGATTTCTTCCGGGATGTCTATCCATCTCTCAGCGCTGACTTCCTGCTCGATCAGATTCATCGGAAACACCGGAGCGAGCATATCGGGCGAGATGGGATTTCCATCGGGTCCGAGCGGGGGAAGCATAGGTGTAGGCAGGTCTGCCGCCAGGTTATACCATTGTCGTGGAATGTCGCTTTCATTTAGCTGTATCTTTACTGAATTCATTGCTGTGCTCCTAATATTAGCTAAGTTATTATTTTTACACCATTGGCAATCTAATTCTCAGGTTATTATAATCACGGCGATATTAATATGTATCTATATGATGGTCAAGCATAATTACTCAAGCTGGCCGATCTGCAAATTCATAACTTATGAGTGCGTCAACAAAATGGCCTACTCTGATAGTAGAGCCTGAAAGAACCAGCACTTGTCATTCAAGATGCCTTATAAATTAGAATCGGCAAAACTCCGGAAAAAGCTGTAAGTTTTGTTAATACAGACTCCCAGACCGGCTATGGACTTGGGGACCATAGGGGGTTTGGGCAAATATATTAGCAGGTTGGATTGAGTTATAATTAAACATCTATGACTCTTAGGCGCGTAATGGGTAATAGAAGGCAATGAAATCCGATTCTGGATGATACAGGAAATGATTGCAGGAAACTGATCAACTGAATGGCTGATTGTATAGACTACGGATTATTTGTCTTGGAATGAAGTTGTACATGGGTTGGTCAGCATCAGTTTTGGCACTGTGTTGTTGAGAATTCATGGCATGACGGCTATCTTTTCGATTGCAGCATTAATCCTTAACCAGCTCTCATCAGTGCCTGTTTGCCTGGTATTCAATGTCGCTGGTATGGGCATAGGCAAAAGAAATGCTAGAAACTGTTCGTTTGAGGGACAATATGTCCCTGTTATTCCGATCTGGCCGGAACAAATAAGCAACATTCCGACTCTATGAGCGGTTTAAAGCCCCGGGGACAGGTGCTTGATGGCGAATTTGGATTAAAAGTGACGTCCCATCAGTTTAGTGTCTTTTTTTGTGCGGACGGCAAATTAAAGCAAAAAATATTTTTTTTCCTTGAGAAAATGTTTGATGACTGTCGCGTCACTTATTAAAATGCTATAAAGCGTGTGACAAGCCATTAGTCCATTTAATTCGAAAGGGATACAGGATGGCAAAAAAGAAACTCATCAAAGGTTTATGGTCAAAGAGCGAGTTGAGTCTGCTCAAGAAGCTTTTTCCGAGTAATCCCACTGCTCAAATAGCTGCGAAACTCAAACGCCCAACCGATGCGGTAAAGAAGAAAGCTTCCAGAATGGGACTTCGCAAATCGAAGAAATACATGAAGTCCCTTGGCAGATCGTAAGTTGTAAGTCTGGTTCTACAGAAGTGACTTTGATGTAGTGCCTTATCTTTGCGGGGGGCGGTTGTCTACATAACTCTGGGCCCGGCCTGGGGCCTTAGTGCCGAAGGTGTAAACTCTATGGACGGTTATACGCTTGTGTAGTGTTTCTGTAGTAATTTTCAATTCTGCAGGTTATATTCTTAATTCTAAATTCTTGACATTCGTGCCTAATAGCGTTATTTTCGGCTATTATCGTTTATGTTTTTAAGTTAAGTTATTCAGCTTTTTAATATCGGGAGGTTAGTTTGAGGGTACTTTCGGGCATACAGCCATCCGGCAGACTTCATATAGGCAACTTTTTCGGCGCCATGCGTCAGCACCTGCAGCTCCAGATAGAGCACAATTGCTTTTATTTCATCGCCGACTATCACGCTCTTACGAGCAACCCGGCGCCTGATGACGTTACCGGCCTTACTCTTGGCGTCGCGATGGATTACATTGCTTTAGGTCTCGACATCGAAAAGACAATCTTCTGGCGCCAATCTGATGTACCGGAAGTTACAGAGCTTACATGGCTGCTTTCCTGCTTGACCCCCATGGGACTATTGCAGCGATGCACAAGCTACAAGGACAAAGTTGCCCAGGGTCTGAGTCCTAATCACGGCCTTTTTGCTTACCCGGTCCTGCAGGCGGCGGACATCCTGATTTACCAGAGCGACCTTGTTCCCGTCGGTGCCGACCAGAAGCAACACATCGAGGTGACTCGCGACATTGCCATCCGATTCAACAACGTGTACGGCGAAATTTTCACCGTACCCGAGGAGCACATTATCGAATCTGTTGCCGTCGTCCCGGGTATCGACGGGAGAAAAATGAGCAAGAGCTATGGAAATACTATTGAGATTTTCGAGCCGGAAGCCAGCGTAAGAAAAAAGATCATGAAAATCGTTACCGATTCGTTGCCGGTCGAAGAGCCAAAGGATCCCGACAAATGCAATGTTTTTGCCCTTTTGAAGCTGGTTGCCTCTTCCGATGAGTTGTGTGAGTGGGAAAATAAGTATCGCGCCGGTGGTCTGGGCTATGGCCAGGCCAAGAAACGCCTTGCTGAGTTGATGATAGACTATTTCAAGCCGTACCGGCAGAAAAGGGCCGAACTTGAAAATAATATGGATTATGTCAAAGAAGTTCTTGCTAACGGTGCCGAACGGGCAAAATCCGTGGCCGGAGAGACGCTCGAAAAGGCACGTCAGGCTGTTGGGTTGAGAAGGTGATAATGGCTGATTATCGCGTCGATCTTGAAATATTTGCAGGGCCTCTTGATTTGCTTTTGTATCTTGTCCGCAAAGAAGAGGTGGATATCTACGATATTCCCATCGCCAAGATAACCAACCAGTACATCCGTTACATTGAATTGCTCAAAAGTTTTGATATTGATTTGGCAGGTGACTTTTTAGTAATGGCCGCGACGTTAATGCAAATAAAATCGGCAATGCTCCTGCCAAAAGCCGAGCCTGATCAATTTCAGGATGATGATTTATCCGACCCCCGCAGAGAGCTTATCCGCCAACTCCTCGAATACAAAAAGTTCAAAGATGCCGCTAATCTGCTGAATGCCGCCGCCGACGAACAAAAAGAACGTTTTCCACGGCCCGGCACTATTGTCGAGAAGCTAAAACCGGACGCAGAACCTGAGATTGACATTGAGCAGGTGAGCATCTGGGATTTGCTCGAAGCTTTCGATACGATATGTAGAGCTACTGGTACTGTTAGTGATATTAGCAGTATTAAGGACGATACACCTATAGATTTGTACCAGATAGAGATTCTGCACCGTTTGCAGACTGAGGGGCCGATGACTTTTGAGCGCATTTTCGAGTCCAGGACCAATCGCGTTGCGATGATCGGATTATTTCTGGCGCTTTTGGAATTAATTCGCGAGAAATTGGCCTGGGTTGAGCAAGCGTCCGATTCTTCTATATTTGTACGGTCTTTAACAGAAGAACCTGCAGAACAGGCTGTGCAACAGGCCATCCTTGCCAACGAGGTCGGCACAGATGAGTCGGATCAAGCGGTACAAAATGAGATGCCGCCCATTCCAATTTCTGAATTATCTCCGGAAAGTAAAGCAACAATTCCCCTTCACGTCCAACAGCACCGGACCCCCATACCTATTACCGAGTTGCCGCCAGATAATGAGCCGGCGATTTCACCACAAGAGCAGGTTGAAAAAGGAGTGCTGCCTGCTGAAGATCATGAACACCAGACTTCCGGTTAGCAGTTCTATCATTAGTAAATACCTTGAAATTTGCTTTTGACCTTTTTTGTCGTATACTTTAAATGGTGATGAACAGACCCAGTTAGCGAATCAGCGGATTACTGTGTCTAAATTGCCGTCAGGGGGGGTAAATGCTTCAGATTTCAAATAAACCTCGTAGCAGTTTATGTCGATTAAATCAGGTAACGGAATTACTGCGCTTAATTCTCAAACATGAGGTTTATCGAAAGCAGTTTGCGGACGATCAAGTTTGTTTAGAGGTATAAAACGCATCGTCCTATAACGTCTTAAAGACTTACAGTCATTCCAGAATCTGAGATGATTTATATGACAAGGAGGAAAAAAATGATTCTAAAAACAAGCAAAAAAAGGTGTTGCCGGGGCATGTCGTTGGTGGGCACAATGGTTGCAGTTACGATCCTGTTATTAGCACTTATCGGAACTTCCACTTTTAGATATGCTGCCGCTATGGATGGGCGAAAAGCAAGGGCGCACACAACCGCCGCCAGGGTCGCACTGGCGCTTAGCGAAAGTTGGCGGGGCATCAAAGGCGATGTGACTTTAGATCCGACAGGACTTGGCAGTTCGGATATGACAGTTTCGGCGAGCACCTGGGGCGGTCACGAAAAGCCGGACGATTTTACCCTGTTGGGAAACTACATGGTTGTGCTGGATGACGATGATCCCGATAGTATCAACTACTATGCGACTATGTCCTGGAAAGACGTTCAGCCCGGTTTGCGGGCCTTGAATGTTAGTGTCGCCTGGGCGCAGCGTGGCCCGACAGAAACCGGCCCAAAGGTTGTTGAGAATGTGGACAAATCGTTCGGACTGACAGTTTATACTCAAACTTATTAGCAAACGATGGGGACTATTATGATTAAAAATAGACTTAGGGCCCCACGGGGCTTTACGCTTGTCGAATTGATGATAACGACAGTGATTATGCTTATTGTCGGTCTTGCAATCGGTGTAGTCATAGTGGACGGTCAAACCGGCTGGAACACCATGTATGATCGCATGAATTCCGATGTCGTTACCGACGGCTACGTGACAAGGAAAAAGTTTGACACTGTGATGCGAAGCGCAAGCAGGGCACAGTCATTAATTGCTGCCGACGGCAGTTGGATCGAGGTCTATTCCTACGCAAGCCCATCTTCGACTGTGGTTGACCGCTATTCACGTTTCTATGTGTCTGACGGCGACCTGAATCTCGAATACGGACAGGTCGATCCAAGATCAACACTGAGCGTCGATACTGTCTGCGGGACTGTAACTGCCTGCACTTTCCAGCAGGCCGGCACGTCAACTCAAATGACACTTACGCTCGATAACGGTACGCAAACGAATACTATAGTCTCTTCTGCGGTTACGCATAACCAATAGAGTAATTGTTCTATAAAGGTGAGAGAGGGTGAGGTGAATTATGAAAAAGCTGCTACAATCAAAAAGAAGTGGCTCAGCCATACCGCTGGCAGTAGTTGCAATGTTGATTCTGCTTGCGATGGGTGTGGGACTGTTGAGCCTGGGTTTCAATAGTAGAGTCTATACCTTACGAAATGCCTCGGGTATCAAGGCCCGATGCGCCGCCGATGCCGGCCTGGAAATGGCTCTGTTTGAGATGAACAAGAAATTACAGGTCAAACCCTTTAATGAAGGCACACTGCCAAAGGCGATAGATGTAGATTTACCCTACACCGACCAGGTCTGCAGTTACCATGTCACAAAGAATTTTGCCGGCAGTTATGTTATCACATCTCTGGGCCAGTCCGGTGAGGCTCAAAGAGCTGTTCGGGCGACAATCGGCTTGCAGAGCCCATTTAACAATGCGATTCTGGTAAAAGAAAGTCTCACGTTGAAATCCGGCACGGTCGTTGATGGATATAACTCCGACGACTTAACTGAGACCGACATTGAATTGTCAATCGGCAGCCAGAGCACTGCAAAGGACAGCATTACTCTAAATAGCGGTGCAACTGTCAATGGTGACGTTTTCGTGGCTCCCGGGGCCGATATTGATACAGCCATAAAGGACCTTGGCGCGACGATAAAAGGGGATAAGCATACCGGGGAGCAGATAGCATTACCCAAGGTAACTGCGCCTACGCTGCCCAATATGGGCACAGACATCAGCGCCAAAGCCAAGACCGTAACAATCACACCTGCAGACAACGGCGTATATACGGCAATTGATTTAGCATCAACCGGTCCCAAACTGGGAGTTCTGGAGATAAGCGGCGGAGATGTCGTGCTGCACGTGACCGGAGATATCCTGCTTGGCCAGGGTTGTGAAATTGTTGTAAAAGACGACGCGACTTTGAAAATATATTCTGATGGAGATATTGTCTGTGGCAACGGCAGCTCGATCAATACCGAAGCTCCTCCCGAAGAGGCTGCAACATTACAATTGTTTGCTACAGGCACAGGCACTCAATTCTTCGACGTCAAGGCCAAAAGCGAGTGGACCGGGACTATCTACGCCCCGGATGCGGATGTCGTTCTTTATGCCGGAGGAGATGTATACGGCTCTGTCGTCGCCCATGACTTTGATTTCAAGGCCGGCGGTAATTTCAACTACGACAAGGCGCTTCAAAAGAAGAACACCGTCGACGACGATGCCGTCGTCTTTGTAGTAACGCGGTGGTATGAGAGCGCTCCGTTGTTTTCTCCTGACTTAAAGCTTGCTGAGATAGAGCCTATGCTTGAAATGGAGCTTGTGAAGTAGCAAAATTTCCCGGCAAGTCGTTGAGTCGGAATCAAGTTTTTGCTCCGGACTGACGGACTTTTGGTAAAGGTGAGAACATGAAAAAGCTGCTGAAGTCAAAAAGACGCGGCTCTGCAATACCGCTGGTAATG
>JBARRE010000629.1:0-6087 GCA_049644065.1 Sedimentisphaerales bacterium
CCTCCTCCATGGCCGGCTGCCCAACAATCTCCTTGAATTCATCGAGTGTGGTGAGCTTGAACAAAATACGGCCCTGCGCAGCCGCTTCACGAACGAGGGGTAAAACGTCTTTACTCGAACTACGATCCGGTTGCTGATCGAGATCCCCTTCATCCGGGGGGCGGTCTTGACCGATATCAATCCCCATCCGTTCGCACAGTACATATTCGACGGTATGTGGAGTGTTAGACTCCGGTTTGCCAACAAACTTGACATCAATACCCGGATACTCCATATATATGCATTCATCATCGGCCTCCATCCATTCCCTGGTCGGCTGCCCGGCACTCTCCTTGAATTCATCAGGTGTGGTGCGCTTGAACGCAATACGGCCCTCCGCAGCCGCTTTGCGAACGAGGGCCACCTGGGCACTGTCTGGACGATCTACTTTTGGCTGATAAGTAACGATCTCGGCAACGGTCCGGTTCTTCTTGTGGATTTCGAATGTAAGCCACTTGGCGTCGTAACAAAGATAATCCTTCCCAAGGGCCTCTTCGAGATGGAAGTCCTCACCAAAGGCTTGTTTGATTTTCTGCTCCGAGTCACCCACTCCCAAGCCGTTGCCGAGTTTGTAGAGAGGACTACGCACGCTAATCACTTTGACTGAATCGTCCTTGATCCAAAAGGAAACGTCACCAAAGGCCAAAATACAATCACTCGGAAGATTGTTAAGGCTGTACTTTTCTTCCCCACGACGAACAACCTCATCTTCCCCTTCTTCCCCGAGCCCGAGATGAATGGCCTCTGGTTCTCCCAGCTTGCTCAACACCTCGTCTTTGCTCATGCCAAGCGTATAGTCACCAACTCCCACCCCATGCACGATGGTTTGAGTCTCAGAATGCGTTTGCGGATGTGTCTGTATGTGTTGATTGTCACTTTGTTTTCGGATCAATTCGATAAACGCCATAGGATGAATGATCTTGGCACCGCTCTTATGCACATAGGCCGATGCAAAGAGCATCTCCTTCATCTGTGCAGGGGTCAGTTCAGGGCGAACTTGCCAGCCCATTGCCAGCACACCCGCACAATAAGGAATTGACCAGCTGAGTCCACCACGTCCCCAGTAGATATAGCTGTTGCGTCCGTGATAGTCATAATGTTGAGCAGTTGTGCGGCACGATGAAGGAACGTAGATATGTGTGGGATCCAGCCGAAATCCTCCTTTGGGTCCACCAGGATTGCACTTGCCCACACTTTCCGGATCCCCAGCATCATACCAGCACCGACTGATGAACCCGCGATGACTGGTGCAATCGAGCACCATAATTCCATTTGACTCCGCTCGGGTGCAGGCCTGGTCCCACATTTCCTGGTTCTTATCATTGGGGGATCCAGGCCCGGAAGGCGCCCCGGAAACTGAGACGACGCGGATCTTCTTCGAGGCGGGCAGGTTTACGTTTTGTTTTGTGATCCAGTCCAGCGCCTTCGCGTCGTAGGCCGTATCCATCTTCCAGGACGGGGCCGCAACGTAGTACACTCGGGCATCCGGGGCCGTGCCACACTTGGTACCCACCAGCAGGCTGGCAACCGCCGGGCCGTGCATACTGCTTTTGTGAGGACCGCAACCCGTGTCGTAGTAGGCCACAATTTTCCCATCATATTCAGGATGATCCGGGAGCAGGGGTTGGTCGATAATAGCTACGTTGACACCCTTGCCGGTAATGCCCTGTTGGTGTAGTTCGCGAACGCTAAGGCCTGGATTCATTGCATCAGTAAGTATTTTTTTGGGATCACTTCCAGGGGGCATTTTTGCTTGTTCGGGCCAAACCGTTTTCTGATTGAATTTCAGTGTGGTGATGAGCCCCTTTCGGGAAGAGAGATCAAGGTTGCTCAGATCTTTCGCTCGCACATCATCGAACTCATTGACTGATTCTATTGGCTTGACCAAAAAGTCTCTATGCACACGAGACTGTTTCTGTGTGTTGGACGCTCTGGAATCCATCGGCAATAGGATAGTGCCGATAACGATAATTGCGATTAATCCAAGAGATCCACGTTTTGAACTTTTTGGTACAGTCCTGTTTAACATATGCTTACTCCTTTCAAAAGATTAATTTTTCAAACATATCCGGCACCAAGCCACCGGGCCGGTAATCATATAGCATCGCAAAAAGCGTACCAAAAGAACTACAAACTCGATGAAACACCATAACTTGTTACAGCGAAAAGTGTTGGGAACCAAAAGAATTTATTATAGTTACTTTTACCCCCGAATTTATCGTGTCATGTGTGACCCACAGTGTGTCATGTGTGACCCACAGTGTGTCATGAATGACACACTTTAGCAAAAATCCCTTAGTACACGAAGTGGTAACTCCTTTGTGATTTCCCCCCAATGATTAGTGTGAGGCTTCAATTAGTTTCACCATCTCGTCTTTTGCTCGCTCCAACTGAACATCACTGCCTGCGGCAAAACGCACGTCAAAAGGCACCTTGTGCTTACTAAAAACTACATCTGGGCAAGTAAAGCGAGGGTTGCGTATACATCTGCAAAGGCTCAACAGCCTATTTTTACGCGGAATGCACTGCCGAGTCTGACTCTGTGCAGAAGAGGCAATTGAAGTGGACGTATACCTTTGGTGATGGAGGTCTACGACTCATTACACCGCCCGGAACGATTACATTGATACAGCCAACCATTAACGTTAGCAAATCGCTCCTGTACTTTTCATAGATACGACGCAGAGCATCCTTGCTACCGCGCTTATATTTCCAGAGAAGTGCAGTGTCCTCAATCATCTATTGACTCACTCACTTAATCTTGAAACAATCGATTGTCCTTAATATAACGATTTAGAGGCATGTTTTACTCAAAAGAAATCGTATTTATTACGTTGGATGCGCTGTATAACAGTTTTCCCTCAGTCCAACTTTCTGTTGCTCTCTTCCACAGTTCAGTTGCTCCATATTGACTTTGTCGCAAACATAGAATATTTTATGCTATGTATAACTGGGCCTAGTTCTCTGATAGTTTCGAGGAATTTAATATGCGGCTGAGAATTCCCAATTTTTTTCGTAAGCCAGTAGAGAGCGACAACCTGCTGACCGAGTTCGAAGATAGTTTGATGCTGATCGTCGATCCCGAGCAGCTCACGAATAATCTGCTTAGCAAATTGCAGGGACTGATGGATGTGGAAAAATGCTTTGTCTATCTCGCGGATCGCAGCGAATCATCTCGGGCTTTCTTGCTGGCGGACAAAGTCGGCCAAGACGAATCCCGGTTGCCGGTTTTGGTTGCCAATGGCATCATAGCCCAGTGGTTTCGTGCTAATCGTCAAATTTTGTTCTTTGAGGAAAACGCAGAGGTAACAGATTACCTGCGTGCCGAGCTTCAGCCTTTTTTGGATTTGTCGGTAAATCTCGCTTGTCCCCTTATTTCGATGGACAGGCTGATTGGAATGGTTTTTCTGCATTTATGTCAGGGGCCGTTGAATAAGGTCCAGACGGCAAACTTGCAAGTTCTCAGCAGACAGGCCAGCCTGGCTTTCGAGAATGCTCTCCTGTTTAAAGAGCGCTTGCGCCAGAACGAACGAATGTTCCGTGCCGAGCAATTGGCAACGATGGGCCAATTTGCCGCGGGTATTGCACATGAGCTTCGCAATCCGTTGACGGCTATTCGCAGTACGGTACAGTACCTTGGGAATGAATTCGACCAGGGCACGGACCAGAGAAAGCTCGCCCATGACATTTTGGATGAGGTAGATCGTGTGAATAATATTGTAGGTAACTTATTGTCACTGGCCCGACCGGCCCAGAGCAATCCCGAGGAAATAGATATTCGCCGGGAGATTGAACGCTGTGCGAATTTTATAGAGGCTAAAGCCAAGAGCCAGAAAATTAAGCTGGAAACTGATTTCAAGAAGGATATGCCGAAACTTAGATTCGACCCGGCTGAGTTACGGCAGGTACTTTTGAATGTTATGATGAATGGCTTACAGGCAATGCCGGATGGTGGAATGCTCTTAATTAAAACCTGTTGCCTCGCAGAAGAAGCCCATGACTTCATTGCGGGCAGTGAGAGGATGTTGATTCAGATTGAGGACGAGGGAACCGGAATACCCCCCAACTTGCGGCAAAAGGTTTTTGAGCCCTTCTTTACGACCAAAGCCGGCGGGACAGGTCTCGGGCTGGCAATTTGCAATAGCATAGTCAAGCGATATAATGGTGAAATCTGGATAGAACAAGCCGAGGGCGGTGGTACAGAGGTGAAAATTTCCTTGCCAATAAGGTAAATATAACGATTGGGAGCTAGGTCACGTGGAAAAATCCAGAGTGTTGATCATTGATGACGAAGCCAGCATACGTTCCATTTTGTCCACGTTGTTAAAAAAATGTGGTTACCATGTGCAGGTTGCCGATTCCGGGGAGTCGGGACTTGCTGTATATGCTCAGTTTAAGCCGGCTGTTATTTTGCTGGACTTGAAGATGCCCGGAATCGACGGCATGGAGGTTATGGAAGTCCTGGACAGGCGGCTGAATGCTGATTGTAAAATTATCATAATGACCGCTCATGGGGAGGTTCGTTCTGCCGTGGAAGCCATGAAGAAGGGGGCCTTTGATTATCTCCAAAAGCCCTTTGATAATGATGAGCTTCTGGCAATAATTTCGCGCGCGGTGGAAATGGTAACACTCAAGAGAAGGGTTAGGGAGTTGGAAGACCAGCTTGAAGAGACATACAGGTTTGAAAATATTGTCGGTATCTCGGATAAGATGAAATCCACATTCGCTTTGATGCACAAGTTCGCCGGCACGGATGGTACGGTGCTGGTTTACGGTGAGAGCGGCACGGGTAAAGAATTAATTGTCCGGGCTATTCATCAGGCCGGCAATCGCAAATCAGGGCCGTTTGTTGTGGTTAACTGCGGTGCCATACCTTCCAATCTGATTGAGAGCGAGTTTTTTGGTCATGAGGCGGGTTCATTTACCGATGCCAAGGAGCTCAGGATAGGCAAATTTGAATCGGCTGATGGGGGAACTTTGTTTCTCGATGAAATCGGCGAGCTGACTCTTGAAGCGCAAGTTAAGCTCTTGAGGGTCATCGAAGAAGGGACTTTTTCGCGCGTCGGCAGCAATGAGCCGATTGCCGTTAATGTTCGTGTCATGGCTGCAACGAATCGAGACTTGGCCACGATGGTTGAGGAAGGAGAATTCAGAGAGGATCTATACTGGCGATTGAACGTTCTGAGCCTGAATATCTGTCCGCTACGCCAGCGTAAAGAAGATATTCCATTGCTGGTTGAACACTTCCTTGAAAGGTATGCCACACCGTTGGGGATTGAACAGCCTAATGTTTCTGAGAAAGCTGTTGAATTACTGATGGCATACGAATGGCCCGGCAACGTAAGAGAATTACAGAACTGTCTTTACAGCGCGATAACAATTGCCGGCGGCCCCACTATTGAACCAGTTGACTTGCCAAGACGAATTTACTCTGATCCTGAGCCCTCTGAGATGACCGGTATGGTAACAGGGCGAATATCACTCGCCGAAACTGCTGCTCAGGCCACAGCTAATGCCGAGCGGGAAGCAATCAACAAGGCCCTTTCGGAAACGGGGGGCAATCGTGAAAAGGCTGCTGAAATGCTTGGTATTGGTAGAAAGACCCTCTATCGCAAGCTGAGACAATACGGAATTGAGTAGCTGTCTTGCTCGATGAAAGTGTGTCATGCGTGACCCAAGTGTGTCATGCGTGACCCATTGGACGTTACAACGGTTGCATCTCTCAGAGGTACTGTTTAGCCTCTATCTCCTTCCAGAGCAACAACTTGAGAAAATTGTGCCGGATCAAGTCTTCTTTGGCACGCTCCTTGCAAAGATAGCAATCATGAGAACAACCAAAGGAAAGGACTAAGGATGAAAAATGCTAATTTAATCGATAAAAAGGATAGGATTCTAATTTATGTATTGGCATACATACTTCTCGTAGGACAAAGCTTTTCTGTGGTTTGTGCAGGGCAACCGCCGCTTCCGAATGACTTTAAAGTAAGCGAATATTTCAGTTTCTTCGGGAGTGGTGGCATCGACTGGCAGGCTCTACATGATCCCAAC
>JBARRE010000630.1:0-7229 GCA_049644065.1 Sedimentisphaerales bacterium
GTCGTTACCTGGTCAATGAGTTGCAAACATTTTTCGGTTGGATACGTCCTTACCATATGGTGGTTAACGGTAAAGCTGGAAGATATCTGTATGACTATTTTGCACAGAAATGGGTATTTAATGAGGGTGTCTACTGTCAACACGGGGGCTGCAACTTAAGGCTGGTCTCATTCATGTCGGAGTTCAACATTAATGTAGAGCTTGTCGGCATATCGGATCTCCATCTTGTTTCTGAAGAAGACCGAAGGAAAAGTAAAAGCCTAAGTCCCGTCGATGCCGGAGAATATTTATTATGAAAGTGACAATTATGGATTCGGGAAATGCAGGCTGTGTACATGCATTCAAGTTTGCGCAGCGAGATCGTACTGTTTCCCTAATGAGAAAAAGAATGATGCAAATCGCTTCCGTGCCGCGCGGGCTATTGGAATCAGCCTGGCATGTCGCCAAGGGGGGAGTCAGGCGGTGTTATCTCGAAAAGCGATTCAAGAGTACTGTCTTCCAGTGGGGCACGTTTGCGGATGAGAGTTGCAGTTTTGAGGAAAGTGTAGTTATTAGGTTCAATGCAAGAGTCTATCGGTGTAAAATCGGAAGGTATACTTACATTGGGCATGATTCTACATTTCAGTTCAGTACTGTTGGCCGATTTTGCTCAGTGGGCCCTTATGTCCTTTGCGGCTTGGGCCAGCATCCAATCGAATCATTTGCCTCTACTTGCCCAACTTTCTATCGTAATCCGGCTCCCTGTTTAACGATCTTGGAAGAAACAACCTTTCATGAAGAATATATCCCTGTTCATATTGGTAATGATGTTTGGATTGGGGCACGAGCAATAATCGTCGATGGTGTGAGAATTGGCGACGGCGCAGTGGTTGCTGCGGGAGCTGTTGTTACAAAGGATGTTCCCCCATACGCGATAGTCGCTGGTGTTCCGGCAAAGATAATCCGCTATAGATTTTCAGAAGATACCATCAACAAACTCCTCACGATTAAGTGGTGGGATAGAGATATTGAATGGTTGAAGTCACATATTGAACTTTTTTCAGATATTAAGAAGTTCATCTTGCTGGCGTGATGAGAGGTGATCGGAGAAGGGACAAGCATACGTACGGGACCCTGTCCGCTATGAAAGCGACAATCGCGGATTCGGGAAATATAGACAGTTCATATATCTTCATGTTTGCATAGCGTGGGCAAGCTGTTTGCTCATTAAAGACATCTACAAGTGTTTATGAAGACAACCCTATTTGCCTACAAAAAAAGTGTCGGGATTAGGATTATCGCGGTGAATTACCGAGGATATATATTGGTTGAAAGGACAGAGTAATGGTCAATGCGATTACAGGATCCATCTCTCATAACAAAGGTGGAAGCAACAAAATTAACTCATTCAAAATCATATCAGGACATATACGGAATATTTTAAACTCTCACGCTGAATTTACGACGGAATTTATAATAGAGTTCGATGATGGTTCACAAGGTATAGGGTCTTCATCCAAGGGAGAGACCATAAGCATCTATGAAGACAGAAAGGATTCAATCGATCCCAGGACAATAATTGATGCCATCAAGGGTGCTCACTTTTACGGGCAGGAAATAGACCAAGATGGATTCGATCGTTATCTGGAGGATAATATGGAGAGATTCGGCAGAAATAATTGTTTTGCCTTGTCACTTGCCTTCCATAATGCCGCCGTAAATTCCGTGGGTATAGATGACTCTAAGCCCGGCGTTATTCCAAGACTGTGCCTGAATATTCTCAATGGGGGATGGCATGCATATACCAATCCGGTATTGTGTGATTTCTCGGAGATCATGATAGTACCGATGCAGAACAATATTGTCGATACTCTAAATGAACACCACTTTATTCAGAAGCGGGTTCGAGAAAAGCTGTTAGAACTTAAGAAAACTGTAATTAACGGGAATCAGGTAAACGTATTTAGTACTAAAGATAATAGGGCGCCCATTGAGTTTTTGTTAGAGATATTAGAGGAGCTTGGACTAACCGATAAGTATGACCTTATGATAGATGCATCAGCCGGCGATTTAAAGACCGCCGATGGCTATCACTTTTCCCTGACAGACGGTTCAGTCAGGACGACGAGTGAGCTATGTGAATACTGGAAAGAATTAAGTGAGAACTATGAAATAAAATTCTTGGAAGATCCATTCCATGAAAGGGATTTTACAGGCTGGCAAGAGCTTACTGCAACAAAAACCGAAGGGTGTAACATTATTGGAGATAACCTATACTCATCAGATGCCATGCGGATAATGGAGGGAGCGAATGAAGGGTATAGTAATGGGATTATCATTAAACCAAATCAAGCAGGAACTGTAACGGCAGTTGTTGAAGCTGTGAGAACGGCCCGTTCACACAATCAGATTATTATTTCTTCCCATCGGTCAATTAGCACTGAGTCAACTTATATCTGCAGCATAACAAATAGATATGATATCCCCTATATTAAAATAGGGCCACTGCTCACGGACTACTCATCTTTAATTAGATTAAATGAACTAATGAGACTTGCAGGAGTTGAATATGTATAATAACAAAACCACAATCATGACGATTAGACATGGTGAAACTGATTTTAATCGTCAAAAGCGATATGCGGGACTATTGGATATTTCCCTGAATGCAAACGGTATAAATGACTGCCATATTGTCTCGAGATATTTTATGGATTCTGTTGAGGTAGTTATTACTTCCAAATTGAAGAGATCTATCGAAACGGCGAGGATTCTTACAGGAAACAATAAACCTATCATAGAAAGTGCACTCTGCAACGAGCGTAATTTTGGAACAATGCAGGGACGTACTTCACAAGAAGTCGAACTTATAAAACCCGAAATAAAATATATTAAAATTGGCGGTGATTTTCATTCTCTGAATCCACCGCAGGGTGAGAGATTTCCGGCTTTGAACAAACGCGCAAAAGAGTTTCTTAAGTTTCTAAGGTTTCTCTTGTCAGAACGTCAATCGATGAGAATACTTATTGTGTCACATGAAGTATTTCTACAGCAGTTTCATGGAGTGCTCAGAAGAGAAACCTGGCGCGAATCAATGCGTCATAGTCTTCCAAATTTGACGTTATCCATATTTACTCTTCAAGGTAATCGTTTGCACAGTGAAAGTAGCAGGAAACTTATATCTGAAACGCAGGAGAGTTGGCATATTGCACCGACATCTCAAACAGCTAGTTTTAAGCGTCTTCTACAAAAACAACATCGGTTACAGGAAATCCGAAATCAAAGTATTAAGGTGCAGGACCACTCTACGAATGCACGTGAAAAGGTTATTACAGGAAGGGTAATATAGTGAACATCTGGTACCTATAATAGGGAGTGAAAGATTATTTTGCTGCAGGAATACTTGCTGGATGCAGAAGGATGTTTTGGGAATCAGGGACGTACTCTTGAAACAGTAGGGCTGGATTGGATGAATAAGGAGGAAATTGGAAATAATATTAATTGTTGTAGTTGATCGGCTGTTAGAAATATATGTGATCGTAACGCAAGCAGGAAATAAGCCGACAAGGACCGTTTCACAAGCATGGCTGCGGATATCTTCATTAATTCAGATATGTATTATGGTATTAAAAAAGATCGGAACTTGCGAGAGGATTATTTATGAGACCATACGGTAAAAGTCAGGTTATACATAAGTTCTTCTATTCCCTATACACAAATGGTCCGCTTGGAACTGTTTGGCGCATTTGCACAGCCACTCAAAACCGCTTCGAAAGGGTGGCTGTCTGTAAGAGTCTGTGTCTATCAATCAAGAGGTTTCTCTATGGTATTCAGATATTTCTTGATAGCAGATTTGACAAGATACACGGCACTGATACTTCGGGAGTAATCCCCCTTAAAGACCTTGAGATAAAAAGCGGTAATATCAAGGAGGCTAACTGGTACGGACCTATGCCAGTAAAAGTATTCAGGCAAATCATGGATAACCTGACTGTGGATGTTGAAAAATATGAGTTCATAGACTTCGGATCTGGAAAAGGAAGAGTTTTGTTACTTGCTTCGGACTACGGATTTCGGAAAGTAACTGGTGTTGAATTCGCTTCTGATCTGCACAGAATCAGTACTATAAACGTGGCGATTGTGGAGCGTGATGCCCGGAAGCCAGGCAGGATCGAGACCATCTGTATGGATGCAACAAAATTTGTTATTCCGGAAGTGCCAGTAGTTCTCTTCTTCCACAGTCCCTTCAAAGGCCAGGTTATGGAACGGGTTATTAGAAACATATTGACGTCCTTTGCCAAGCACCCCAGAAAGATTGTGCTCATTTTCTATGGTACCAATTCTGTGAGCATTGACCTTCTCAAGGCAACAAAATGGCCATACAAAGAACTTGCACTCCGTGCCGACTGGTCGCGTTTTACCAAATTCCGGAGCTTTATTTTTTACAAGTCCCCAAATCTGATGGATGCCGGCTTCTACATGCTCCTGCGGGATAATTAACGGTTGCCGAGAAACCGTTGGGCCTGCGGGTATGAGTTCCCGGTGTTATCATGACTCATTCGGATACCAATGTGCGGAAACATCGCAAAAATATAAAGCTAGCGGGCAGGACAGAAAAATATGCCGGTCTATGAAAACATTCGGCTCACACGGCCTCATCGTCGTGTGACTGCTATAACGGATAGATACGACGAGTACGTCATCGTGCATGTCGGCAAGATCGTGGGTGGATTCTCCAAGCGTTTTTTCATGTTTGTGGATGTGCTTGGCAAGCGGCATCCGACTTATGTGAAGAAACCGCTGCTTGCATTTTGGCATCTTATGGCGCTGCATATCAGAGGACGAAATGCATGTGTTATTGTTTATTACGATGTTCTGGCTCCATTTATCGCAATTGTGAGGTTTCTGTTCCCCAGCCTGACCCTGGTCTACATGGTGCGCGGTGACCAAGTGTCGTGGGCAAGATTTCAGGGGCGTAAAGTCAGGGCCTGGGTGGCTTATATTTTTCAGAAGTGGATGTCCAGGCTTGGCTGTATGTTTGTATTTGCATCAGAAGATCTCCGTATCACCTTTACTGAAAGACTTGGGCTTCTTCACCGGGCTGAGGTTCTTCCGAATACTGTGGGGTATCCGCTACCGCCCAGCAGGCCATTCGATGGACGGATTGCTGTTGTCGGTGATTTCGAAACAGTGAAGAATATTGAGTTCGTGCTGAACAGCTTGCGTGAAGGCCTGTATCATGTTGACTTGTTTGGCAATACAAGCCTGCCCGAAAAGTGGAAACGACCTTGGTTACAGAGTCACGGAGTCGTGGCTGACCTGCCTTCGCATCTGAAGCGTTGTTCTCTGGTAGTGTTATCGAGCGTTAGCGAGGGCTTCCCGAATGTGGTGGTCGAAGCACTTGAGGCCGGGTGTTGTATCGTTGCGCCTAAGGGATCTCCGTTCAGGGGACTTCCACTAAGCTCAATGTGGCGATATCAAATGGAACCGTGCAACGGGCACCCAAAAGCTGGCCGTAATAAAAAACTCACCCACGTTCTGCATCATCTCATGGCGAAGCAACCTGATTTTCGGACTGACAACCGAGAACTTTACGAGCTCATTGAATCCGATTGGGAAAAGAGAATATGGGAAATTTTCGAATGAAGATTCTTCAAGTAGGTGCCAAGAACTACCCTCCAGCCCATGGAGGAACCGAGAGGTTGGTGGCCGATCTTGTGGAAGGACTTGTGGACACAGAGAGTCATATTTTTGTGGAGTGGGAGCATGATTGTACGTTTCCGAGAATTCAACAGCTACCTGGCAATATCCTGATGCAGTGGATTGCGGTTAGAAAATATGTTAAGAACAACGGTATTGATCTCGTACATCTGCATAAGACGAACTATACGCCTTTAGGGTTGATGCTAAAACTAAGTGGGATCAGATGCATCCTAACGGTTCACGGTTGCGGCTGGCGCCGGGGGGAGAAAAGGTGGGGTCCGGGCGTAAAAGTGACCGCAGCTTTTCTGGATTTCCTTGCAAGTCTGTTTCTGGATCGTGTTGTGCTGGTAGGGGAGCATGACTGGCTGAGTTTCAAGCGATTCCTGCCATCATGGAGGTTGAGACTGATACGTAATGGAGTGTCTGTAGACCCATTGTCATCGAATGGGCACCGCAAGGGTTGGGTGTATCTGGGCAGAGTATCCCCGGAAAAGAATATCCTGAAACTCATCGAAGCAGCGTATGTTCTGCCTGATAAGCTTGCTATTTACGGCCCGATTTCTCCACCCAATGCTCGGTTTGAAGAAGCCTTTCTCAGGAAATTGGAGGATTCAAACGCGGAATGGAAAGGGCCATTACCGAGCGACCAGGTGAGGACGGCACTATCACGTTACGAAGTCTTTGTGAATCCATCATCAACCGAGGGATTGCCTTTCACTGTTCTGGAAGCGGCAGCGGAGGGTTTGCATTTGGTACTCTCAGATATTCGTCCCCACCGCCTGTTAGGATTTCCCTCTTGTGACTATGTTGATCTTAAGAACCTCGATCTGATGCCTTTCCTTAGAGATACAAATGGAGACGGAGAAGCCAACAGGTCGCACGTGCGCAATGAGTACAATGTTGATATAATGCGTCGCTCGTATCTGGCACTATACAACGAGATTGTGGGAGTATCCTCTCATTCTTGACTTCTCTTAATATATCTAAACGATTCAGTTACACATTTCATACATATCTGGAGGTGACTAACTATGCTTAGAGGTGGAGTTGTCGGATTTGGCCGGATGGGTTTGAGCCATTTCTCGATATTGAACACTCATCCGAATGTTGATTTGGTTGCAGTGTGCGATTCCTCGGGCTTTGTCCTTAAGAACGCGGCCGAACATATGGGAGTTGAGACATTTAAGAATTTCGAGAGGATGCTTGAGACTATGGGCCTTGATTTTGTTGTAGTGGCCACGCCGACGGCGATGCACGCCGATGTAGCCGAGTGCGCGATTACCAACAATGCTCATGTTTTCGTTGAAAAGCCCCTGACACTCAATCCCGAGCAGGGCAAACGTCTCCTTGAGCTTGTGCGAGGTAAAAAACTTGTGCATCAAGTGGGATATGCCATGCGTTTTCACGATATTTTTATGAAAGCGAAATCGCTTCTCGATTCCGGTGCGATTGGCCAGATCGTGACTTTTATGGTGGAGATGAACGGGCCTGTAGTCCTTCATGAAGCCCGAAAGAGCTGGCGGTCCAGAAAAACAGAAGGTGGGGGC
>JBARRE010000631.1:0-7502 GCA_049644065.1 Sedimentisphaerales bacterium
CCATCTTCTCAATCATTACCTGTCCCGCAGCGTCCTTATCTGTAGTCTTAGCCAGAACGGACTTGAGGGCCGCAACGGCATTTTGACGTGCCCCGCCACTTTCTGTTTTAACCAGCAGGTCGGCCAGGATTGGAATGTCGTCCGAACCAGCAACGGCCGGCAATGCCTTGAATGCGGCAGCGCTAATGTCACCGTTATCATCGGCGGCGTAATCCAGCAGGTTTTCGAGTGCTCCGGCTATTCGACGCTGGCCCAGAAGTCCGATAGCCACAACCCGGCTGTTTATGTCACCCGAGGCCGCCCGGGCTTTTATGATCTCTTCGACGCGAGGCCCAACCATAACCGACAAGCCTGAATAAGCTGCTTTTTGGGCGGTACCATCGTCATTAATTGCAATCTCCAGTAGGGCTTCGGTGGCTTCGCCTCCGCCGATTCTCGTTAAGGTCTCGATAGCTTCCATACGCACGGATTCAGTATCGCTGTCCAGAACCTTTTTTACGAATTTCACCGAGGACAGGTCGCCCTTCTCGGCAATCAGGCCGAGGACCTGCTGCTGAGAGTAGGGCTCCAGTTCAGCAAGCATCTCAGTGAGGGCCCGCGTGGCATCTTTGGTCGGCGCATTGCGAGCGGCCTTAACAGCAACGGAGCGAACTTTCGGATTATCGCTTTGCATGGCCGAAGTGACGACTTCCACAGCGCGCTGCCCGTCGCATATCGTCATGCCGTTAAGAGCCGCCGCACGAATGAAGAACACATTACGGCCTTGATCCTGTTCGGCCGCCCAGTTATTGAGGTCATCGTAAATGCTCATGGCCTGATCGAATTTCTGCTGCTTAACGAGTCTTCCGGCAATGTCCACGAGTCCCTGTGCTGCTAAAATCTGATTGGGGCCGGCCCCCTTTTTCAGAATATTTGCCATAGCTGCGGCACTTTCCTGAAGCGCCGTGCTTTGCTTAACAACCGCCTCGAATTCAGAACGCTGTTGGAGCGAATTGTTCAACGCGGCCTTCCAGGCCGGATCATTAGCTTCCTTCAGCGCGCGTTCAAGACTGGACATGGCGGCATCCGACTGATTCTTCTCCAGGGCTCGACGGGCGTAGTCACGCAGTTCTTTGTCCTCGCTTGACAGGAGTTTTGTCAGTGTCCTTACAGATTCGTCCTTGCCGATCCGCTCGACTTGCAGCACGAACCAGTTGCGGACCGTAGCCGGCATCTCGGCGGTTTCGATTTTCCTGCACAGCACACGCGCGAGGGTCCGGCGTTCGGTCTCGGCGCCGGGGCGCGATGCGTGGGACCCGATGTCCTGCAAGGCGATTTGGTTTTGATATCGTGAGCCGACATCATCTGCCGACATCAGGGGCATCAGATAGTCAATCGCTTTCTCATAAGCTTGCGCCAGTTGCTCTGCATTACGCTTCGGGGCTTCGACCTTGCCGCACAACTGGTTCAGCAGCACATCCGCATCCTGGGCAGACGCGCTCTGTGTCGTTGTATGAAGGACTAATATCACCATCATGAGATTCGTTATTATTGAGAGCTTGCTGCTCATTTTTCTTTTCCCTTTCAATTTACACCTGTCGTTTTATATAACAGGTCGATTATTGGCCGGCGATTCTATTACATGACATACGGTGCTCGTCGGGGCCGATCGTACCAGCGATCTGCTGCCGGATCGTCCAGAATTTTTTCCTCGACCGGGTCCCATTTGATCGGCCGTCCGAGGCGCTCGGCAATTCCACTAAGGTGGCAAATTGTCGCCGTGCGGTGGCCGATTTCCACGTCGCAGATCGGTTTTTTGCGTGTCCGAATACTATCGAGCCAGTTGCTCTCATGGTTTCTTGATTCATAAAGATGTATCTCGCTCGGGAGCAACGGCGCCGTCGCCAGTTCCACAGGATCCGTATCGAATCGGCCCCGGCTGACCATCACATCACCTTCGGTGCCGATGAACTGAATCATGTGGCCGCCCCGGGTGTCATGGTCTCGCAGGACGGGAATGCCGTTGGCGTAGTAGTGCGTCTGATACTCGTTGCCGTTGTAGCCTTTCGGAACAAACTTTACCGGCCCGGAATTATCCATTCCAAGCGCCCATTGAATTATGTCGAAATGATGGGCGCCCCAATCGCCGTTCTTGCGTGAGCCATACTCCCAAAACCGCCGCCAGCCGCCGCCGTAGTCACCTTTGACCCGTTCCTGGTTATACGGGTACCAGGGCGTGGGGCCGAGCCAACGGTCATAGTCGAATCCTTCTGGAATCGGCTGGGCGGGCAGGGTCGCCGGCGGTGCAAACTGCCCCAGACGGGTGTAGATTGTGTGGATCTTGCCGATCCACCCGTTGCGAACGACCTCGCAGGCCTTTCGGAACATCCAGTCCGAACGTTGCTGGGAGCCGACCTGGAAAATCGTGCCGAACTGCTTGCACGCTTCACTCATCAATCGCCCTTCGCGAATGGTCAACGTCATGGGCTTTTGGCAATAAACATCTTTGCCGGCCTTTATAGCAGCCAAAGAGCACATCGCGTGCCAGTGGTCCGGGGTCACGACAAAGACGGCGTCAATATCGGGCCGTGCGCATAGTTTTTCGTACTCCAGATAAGCGTCGCATCCCTTGTATGTTCCGCTTTCAGCCTTGTTCGCGTAGGCTTTTTCGGCTGTTGCCTTGGCGTTTTCGCGTTTACGTTTGTCCACATCGCATACGGCCAGCACCTGCACATCGCTGCGATTGAGCATGCCTCTGAAGTGTCCGCCCATCATCATACCCATGCCGATCATGCCGAGCGTAATGCGATTGCTTGGCGCAGTGGCGCCAAAAACCGTCGAAGGCACGATAGTCGGACAGGCCGCGGCAGCACCGAGAGCGGCCGCCCCTCTGGCTAAAAAATCCCGGCGGCTCAAAAAGTGTTTTTTCTTCATCGATCATTTCTCCTGATTAGTGCTATTACTTTTGTGTGTAAGTTAATCTTATATATCATTGTCATAACAAATGAACAATATGCTGCTTTTGAGTTTGATGGCAGCGGCAAAACTCATGGAACCGAGCCAGGGCTTGAATTAACCCATGCCCTATAAGAAAGGCATTGTATCGGCAGAAGTTTCGAAACTCAAGGCTGGTAAAAGGATTTTTCGCACATTTTAGTTATTGCCCGGGGTCTGAACGTTGCGAGAGCGTTCAGACGATTTCGAAACGGATGTATGGGCGGCATCGAACATCCTTATGCCGCCGGTGTCCAATCGGAGGATCAACCCTTTGTCAGGATCGATCCCGATACAGTAACCGGCGAATTTGGCGCCGTTGTAAATAAGCGTCACCCTGTGACCCAACTGGATGCTTAGCTCGCGCCACCGGTCGATCACTTTTTCGCTGTTATTTGCAGCTACTTCAAGCCAATGGTCCACTGAGCTAAGCAGTCTCTTTGCCAGCAGGACACGATCTACTCGTGCTGCGTGCTGCGTGCTGCGAACTGCGAACTCTGCGGAACGCTGAACAATGAACGATGAACACGAAAGATGGCTTTCCGCATCGATACTCGTTGCGATCTGCTGTAATTCGTCCGGGAAAGATTCTTTCTTCTGGTGACAGTTAATTCCGATACCGGCAACGTAGATTTTCGATTTCCGATTTTCGATTTCCGATTTTGAAATCGGCAATGACTTAGATTCGAGCAGGATGCCGGCAACTTTTTTGCCGTTCAGCATGATGTCGTTAGGCCACTTGATTTTTGCCCGGCTCCTGCCCGTTGTGCCTATGGCTTCGGCAACCGCCACGGCACAGGTTAGCGAAAGCAGCTCGGTAGGGGCGGTTCGCGAACCGCCCGTACTTAAAACAATTGAGCAAAGAATGCTGTCCGCCCTGCCGCTGAGCCATTTGTTTCCCGCCCGTCCCCTGCCTGCGGTCTGCTCCTCAGTGAAGATGACCATGCCGTCATTCTGCTTATTTCTTGCGTACTCGGCGGCAATGTCGTTGGTGCTTGATGTACTGTCGAAGACGAGGATTTTCCCGCCGATGCGTTTGGTCTTCAGATTCGCCTTTATTTTATCGGGATCCAGCAGGTCGGTTCTTGGACGGGCCATCGGTTATCTATCGAGTCCAATATCAACGGCTTTTGCCGAATGAGTTATCGCACCTATGGCGATTCTGTCGATGCCGCACTGTGCTATGGCAGAAACGTTGCTTAACGTTATGTTTCCCGATGCTTCAAGCAGCGGCTTTTTATGTTTGCCGCACATTTTGTCTCGCATTTCCACAGCGTGTTTTAGCTGCCACTGGCCCATATTGTCAAGCAGGACAATGTCGATACCCGGAATCTCCAAGACATAGTTGAGCTGGTGATCAACGTGGTCAACCTCAACAGCGACGAATTTGACGCCTTTGATCTCTTTTGCCTCAGCAACAATGCCCCGCAATTTGCGATGGAAGTCCCTGCCTAATTGCGCCAGATGGTTATCTTTAATCAGAATGCCGTCATACAGTCCGAGCCGGTGATTGTATCCGCCGCCGCAGCGGACCGCATACTTTTCGAGCAGCCGCCAGCCGGGCATCGTCTTGCGCGTATCGTAAATTCGTGCTTTCGTGCCCTGAATCGCCCTGACATATTTCCTTGTTGTCGTAGCAATTCCGCTAAGTCGCTGGATAAAATTTAGCATGACCCGCTCGGCGCTTAGCATAGAACGCAAAGGCCCTTCGATTGTGCCGAGTTTGCTTCCGACATGGGCCGATTCGCCGTCGCCGATGCGTACATCCAGATCGAGTCCTTCGTCATAGCTTTTGAGAATCTCCCTCGCAATAGCCATTCCACACACAACGATTTCTTCACGTGAGATAATGGTTGCCTTCGCTTTGGTATCATCTTTGAACAGAAGCTCGCTCGTCTTATCACCCTGTCCAAGATCTTCTTCAATTGCCATTTGGATAAGAGGCCGTACTTTTGCAAGATTAAGTTTTTTCATTATTCTCTTTTCCTTATTACTTCGAATTTCCAGACGAAGGAGTTTTCTTATTGTACCTTTTTAGCTTTTTCGTTGCTAAGAAGTCACTTTTCTTTTTCCTTGAGTTGACCAGGACCAATTCGGGCAGTTCTTTCAATTCTCGCAACTGGTCCCGCAAGAAAGCCGCCCGCTCAAAATCCAGGCTCTGTGCCGCTTCGAGCATTTCCTTTTCAATCTGAGAAGCCAATTCGACCTTCTCGTACTCCGAATCGCCGAAACGAACCGCCTCTCGGGCGGTTTTCCTTGCCTTAATCTGGTCCGTCAGGCTCCTACGGATTTCCTTTTTTATCGTTTCGGGCGTAATGTTATGTTCTTTGTTATACTCCAATTGAATTTTACGGCGTCTTTCTGTTTCGTCAATAGCTTTCTGCATTGAGGGTGTGACCTTATCGGCGTACAGGAATACGCTCGCGTTAACATTTCGTGCGGTTCTGCCGATGGTTTGAATCAGCGAAGTCCGGCTTCTCAGGAATCCTTCCTTGTCCGCATCGAGGATAGCGACGGCTGAGACTTCCGGCAAATCCAGACCCTCCCGAAGCAAATTAACGCCCACCAGCACGTCAAAATTGCCATGACGTAGGTCCCGGAGTATCTCAATTCTTTCGAGCGTATCGATTTCGCTGTGCAGATAACGGCATTTGAAGCCTTTCTTAGTAATGTAGCTCGACAGGTCTTCGGCCATTCTTTTCGTCAAGGTCGTAACCAGGACCCGCTCTTTGTCTGCAACTCGTTTCTCAATCTCGCCAAGCAGGTGTGGAATTTGATTGCTGGCCGGATATACGAATATCACCGGGTCCAGAAGCCCGGTCGGCCTGATGACTTGCTCGACAACCTCATGATTGCACAGCTCCAACTCAAACGGAGCGGGCGTGGCGGACACGAAGATGACTTTGGCCCAGCTTTCCTGGAATTCTTCGAAGCGCAGCGGCCTGTTATCCAGCGCGCTGGGCAATCTGAAGCCGTGCTCAATCAAGACGCTTTTCCTGCTTCTGTCGCCGGCCCACATCGCCCGCACCTGCGGAATCGTAGCGTGAGATTCGTCGATAAATAAAAGGAAATCCTCCGGGAAGTAATCGATCAGCGTATAGGGTCTCGCTCCGGCTTGCAGGCCTGCCAGGTGCCTGGCGTAATTCTCAATCCCGCTGCAATAGCCAATCTCCTGCATCATTTCGACGTCATACATAGTCCGGGCCTGCAGCCGCTGGGCTTCCAGCAGCTTGCCCTCGCCTCGAAGTGTTGCCAGGTGCTGTTTAAGCTCGGTTTGAATGCTTTCAATAGCGGACTCGATTCTCTCGCCGGGCATGATGTAATGCTGGGCCGGATATATGAAAACCTGGTCTTCAACAGCGAGAATTTCCGCCGATACCGGGTTTATATAACTTATCTGCTCTATTTCATCGCCGAAGAATTCAATGCGAACCGCGAAGGATTCATAAGATGGATGCAACTCGACCACGTCGCCGCGGACCCTGAATGTTCCTCTCTGAAAGTCGATGTCGTTTCTGCTGTACTGGATATCCGCCAATCTCCCAAGGAGGTCATTTCTGTCGCAGCGGTCACCCTTTCGAATGACTACGACGCTTGCCTTGTAATCCTCGGGCGAACCGAGTCCGAAGATGCAGGAGACCGAAGCGATAATAATACAATCATTCCTTGTCGATAGACTGGTCGTGGTCGAAAGGCGGAGCCGGTCGAGGTCGCTGTTCTTCGAGGCGTCTTTTTCGATATAAATATCCCGCTGGGGAATATACGCTTCCGGCTGGTAATAGTCGTAATAGCTGACAAAATACTCGACTGCGTTTTCCGGGAAAAGCTCTTTGAATTCCTCGTAAAGCTGGGCGGCCAAAGTCTTGTTATGGGAGACGACAAGGGCCGGCAGGTTGTGCTGGGCTATGACATTCGCCATCGTGAACGTCTTGCCGCTGCCGGTAACGCCCATCAGTGTCTGGAAATTCCTGCCGGAGCGCAGTCCTTCCACGAGCCGCTCAATGGCCTGCGGCTGGTCACCCGCAGGCTTATACTCGTTGTTCAATTTGAATATACCCATGTTAACCAGTTATTGTAACCTCAGGTTTAACAGTTTTCACTGGAAAACTGGCATATAGCCGATATGAAATAACAAATAGAAGAAGATAAAACCGAATGTTGTTTTCTATTCGACCGGATTTGGATAAACGATAGCCGCAAGCAGTGCTCTTCCGTATTTGCCCCAGAGTGCCTGCGAATTAAGCTGTGAGTCGGCCGGCAGCATCTCAAATGTTACTATCGGAATGCCTAATGTGACTCCCGCGTATGAGCCGAGCGAGCCGGGCCTGGCGCCAATTTTCTTTACCGGAAGGGCGCAATATTGCCCCATGCGCTCGGCCAGCATTCGTGCGGGGCCGTCATAATCGATGCAGTTCAGCGGCTGATGGATAGTGACGATTCGGTCCGGCTTGTATTGCTGGATTACCTGCTTGATCGTGCGGGCCTCCGGCTCGGAAAGTGCGGTTAAACCGGTCTGCTTACTGTTGACA
>JBARRE010000632.1:0-15124 GCA_049644065.1 Sedimentisphaerales bacterium
ACGAGGATTTGCATCTGGCCATCACAGCCCAGAAGGCCGAGACGAACGAAAAACTAATCCAGGTTCGCAGAGGCAGAAACATCGTAGAGACTTACCGTAGTAATATATGATTATAAGCCGGTTTAGGGAGCAAAATCTTATGAAGAACTATGGCTCAAGCGAATTTATTTTCGTGACAACCGGAGCAGGACTTGCATATGCAGCACATTCCAGGGCTATACTCCGGCAAATACCTGAAGTTAATGAGAAACCATCGACAACAGGAGTAAAGTTATGAAACCTCGTATTGTTGCTTTGGTCCCTATGCGCCATTATAGTGAACGAATCCCCGGCAAGAATTATCGTCCTTTTGGCGACAGAGAACTTTACCACCACATTATCGACACACTTCTGGACTGCGAGTTGATTGACGAAGTTGTCATAAACACCGATAGTTCCAGGATAATGGAAGGTGCATCGGAGCACTTCCCGCAGGTCCGGCTAATTGAAAGACCACAAGAGCTCAGAGACGGCACTGTGCCCATGAACGATGTGCTGCTCTACGATGTCACGCAGGTAGAGTCTGACTACTATTTACAAACGCACAGCACTAATCCCCTGCTAAGTACCGAGACTATCACTCGGGCCATTCATCTGTTTTTAGATAACTACCCTTCCTACGATTCCCTTTTTTCCGTTACACGTATCGAGACACGGCTATGGGACAGCATGACAAGAGCAATCAATCATAATCCGGCGATTCTCCTTCGCACTCAAGATTTGCCGCCCGTCTACGAGGAGAACTCCTGTCTGTATATTTTCAGCAGGAATACTTTGGAAAAACGACACAATCGTATCGGTGAGCGACCTTTGATGTTCGAGATAAACGCTGAGGAAGCATGGGACATTGACAACGAGACAGACTTCCGTATCGCAGAATTCTTATACTGCGAACGAATGAAAGTTAAAGGATAAGAATCATGTACCTTAAAGTATTAGTGACGGCCCCGTATATGCAGATGGTGATCGACCGCTTTCACCATATATTCGAAGAAAAAGGTATAGAACTTATCGTGCCGATAGTGAAGGAACGTTTTGACGAACAAGAGCTGCTTCAATGGATCACAGATGTAGACGGAGTTATCTGCGGCGATGACCATTTCACAGAACGCGTCCTGCAAGCGGCACCCAAATTGAAAGTGCTTTCGAAGTGGGGAACTGGGATAGATTCGATTGATCAAGCTGCCTGCAAGCGTCTGGGCATAGCTGTATGCAACAGTCCTAATGCTTTTAGTGAGCCTGTGGCCGACTCTGTGTTGGGTTACATCCTCAACTTTGCTCGTCGCCTGCCCTGGATGGACCGTCTTATGCGCCAGGGGCACTGGATCAAGCTGCCGAGTATTGCCTTACGAGAGTGTACTCTTGGCGTCATCGGGGTCGGTAATGTAGGCAAGGCCGTGGTTCGCCGTGCGACAGCATTCGGTATGCGGGTGCTGGGCAATGATTTGGTGGAAATGCCGTTTGATTTTCTGGCTGAAACAGGTATCGATATGGTTTCGAAAGAGCAACTGCTGCGGCAGGCCGAATTCATCAGTCTCAACTGCACTTTAAATCCCACCAGCTTTCATCTTATAAGCGATACCGAGTTTGCTTTGATGAAACTCACGGCTGTGATAATCAACACGGCTCGAGGCCCGATCATTGACGAACCTGCTCTTATTCGGGCGCTGCAGAGCGAGCAGATTGCCGGCGCGGCGATGGATGTCTTTGAAACCGAACCCTTGCCGGCCGAAAGCCCCCTGCTGGAAATGGACAATGTTATGCTGGCTTCGCACAATGCAAACAGCAGCCCTGAGGCATGGGAACGGGTTCATCAAAACACCGTTCATAACTTGCTGCATGAACTTGAAAAAGAGCTATGTCATAGTGAAAGAACATAAAATGAAAATGGTATTGGTAACAGGCACTGCAGGTGGAATCCGCAAAGCCATCTGCGATGTTTTTTATCAGGCGGATTATCGTGTTATTGGTGTTGATCGCCGGGCGACCGAGAATCTGCCTTATGAGGTGCTGGATTATGACATCAGCCGCCTCGCTCACGCCGACACTGCCCGTGAGTTGTTTTACCGACGTGTTGAAGAACTGTGCCAAGGACGGATGGATGCACTTGTCAATAACGCTGCCATTCAGATTGTCAAGCCCATGCATGACCCGGTAGTTGCAAGATAGGGAGTATTTATGAACGGATTTACTGGGATTGAAACCGGCCGCAAAGACCGAATTGTAGGACTGTTTTCACAGGCCCATAGTTTGGCGATAAGTGGAGACTACAAAGGGGCGTTAAGGCTTTACGATAGAATCATTGTGGATGTACCGGGCCTTGCCGTGAAAACACCTCAGATAAATTATGAAAGAGCTCTTTGCCTTAAAGCTCTGGGCCGAATCGGGCAGGCAGAGCAGGCTGTCTGTGCTTGCCTGGCTGCAAAGCCTGACCACCCTGATTCACTAAGGCTTCTTTCTGAAATACGATCCATCAAAAAGATAGGGAACGACGCGAAGCGTAGATTGGAAACTCAGCCGGGAGTAACAATAATAGATCATGCTGAACAAGCACATCAACTTTTGGCCGAGGTCAAAACATTTCTTCCGTTAGTAGAAGAAGCGGATGTCAGACAAGCTTTGAAAGCTATTTCCCTGATTGAAAAACGAATAATAGGCAGATACTGTGGTGATATTGGTGATAAAGTGCTGCAGTATTTGTCAATTGTCCAATTTGTTCGGGCAACCTCCAGTAAAACTGTTGATAGTATTGAGATAGGAACATTATTTGGTGGAAGTTGTCTGACAAAGCTCTTTGCGATGCGGGATCTTGTTGTTAGCGGCAAAATTGTTTGTATCGACCCAATGACAGGGTACTACGAACAGCCGATTGATCCCATAGCAGGTATTGCAGTTACAGCGAAGGTTTTCTTTGAAAACGTTACGCGATTTGGTTTTCCGAAAGAGTCTGTTGAATTAAGAGAAGTTAAGAGCAATAATCCGCGGGGAATCGAGGGATTGAGGGAAAAATCCTATGCGACACTTATGATCGATGGAGACCACTCTTACAATGGTGTGCGATATGATTGGGAAAACTACAGCAGGTTTGTAAGTGATAAAGGAATTGTCTTGTTCGATGATTACGCGAATCGTGCCTGGCCTGATATTGGCATTTTTGTAAACGAGCTTAAAGGTTCCTTGCCTTGCGGCTGGAGAGAATTAGGCTGCCTGGGAACAACTTTACTTTTGGACAGATCGGCAAGTAACGGCAACGAAAAGGGGCAAGAGGTTGAGAAGATAAACGCAGAGATACGCCAAAAGCAGGAGTTGTCGAATTTTGCGCAAAAGCAACAGCAGGTTTTGAATACATCGAGAGAACTTCTATCGCAATACAAAGACCGCCATCGCGGGCAGCGGTGTGTGATCATCGGTAACGGGCCCAGTCTCAATAAAATGGATTTGTCCTTTCTCAAGAATGAGATCACATTCGGGATGAACCGGATTTATCTTTTGTTTGACAAATGGGATTTCAGGCCGACCTATTACGTCTCTGTAAATCCACTGGTTATTGAACAAAGTGTTGAAAAGATAAGGGAGATAACCGCACCGAGGTTTCTTACGATGGAAGGGCTGCCGTATATAGGCACAGCCGAGGAAAACATATTTATTCAAAGAAGGCCCGGCGGTGCATATTTTTCCGACGACCCGCGAAAGGGCTGCTGGTGGCCGACAGTAACGTACGCCGCCATGCAATTGGCATACTTCATGGGATTCAGTGAAGTAATCCTGATTGGTGTGGACCATTATTTCAAGACCAAGGGCGATTCTAACAAGGAGATTGTCTCTGGTGGTGTTGATGAAGACCACTTCCACCCGGATTATTTCGGCAAAGGTATACGCTGGAATCTACCCGACCTTGAGAAGTCCGAGGTGGCCTACAGACTCGCCAAACAGGCTTTTGAGGCTGCTGGACGGCGGATCATGGATGCGACAGTAGACGGCCATCTCACGATTTTCCCCAAGGCCGATTATAAAGAAATCTTCTTCCCGACGCCGCTCCCAGCTAAGAGTTTTGAGTTCGTTTTAAGCTCCGCACTTGTAGATACTGAATTTGAAGAATACTTCAGGACACGGAATGAGAAAGATGGTGCTTCGGTCGCCCCCACACTGCCAAAGCTGGATCCGCCGGTTTCTGTTGAGTCACGAGAGCAATATCTTGTCTCTGCTATAGTCTCGACCTACAACTCAGAACACTTCCTTCGAGGTTGTCTGGAAGATTTGGAACGTCAGACGATTGCCGGAGAACTCGAAATCGTTGTTGTCAACAGCGGCTCACAACAAAACGAAGAGGCGATTGTCAAAGAGTTTCAACAAAAGTATGACAACATCGTTTATATTAGAACAGAACAACGTGAGGGAATATACAGCGCCTGGAACCGCGCCGCCAGGGTTGCTCAAGGAACTTATCTAACCAATGCCAACACAGATGACCGGCACCGTAATGATGCACTTGAGATTATGGCTAAAACACTGCAGGAAAATCCTGACATTGCCCTTGTCTATGGTGACCAGATATGCACTGACACACCAAACGGCACCTTCGACAGGCATCACAGTAAACAGATAGCAAAAAGACCCGAATACACACGAGAAAGATTGCTTCTCGGTTGCTGCGTAGGATCTCAACCGATGTGGCGAAAATCGCTCCATAGCGAGTTAGGCTTTTTTGATGAGACCTTAACCTGTGCCAGTGACTGGGATTTTTGGCTACGTATCTCAAGTAAGTACAAATTCAAACACATACCCGATTTTCTGGGCCTCTACTATTATAATAAAGACGGCATCGAACACGGCCGGAAGATTCACAGTTTATACGAAAGATATATAGTCGGAAGGCGGTACGGAAATCCATATATATCAGTGATACCTGTTTACAAGAACAAGGACAATCCTTTGGTTTCAGTGATTATGCCGGCTTACAATGCCGCCGCATATATCGCCGAGGCGATTGAAAGCGTTCTGATTCAAAATTACAGAAATTTCGAGCTTTTGATTATAAACGACGGCTCAACCGACAACACCGAAGAAATAGTAGCCGGCTTTAAAGACAAGAGTATAAAATACTTTCGACAGGAAAACCGAGGCCTTGCGGCAACACATAATGCAGGCATAAGACATTCGCGAGGTGAATTTGTCATCAAGCTCGATGCTGATGATATGATGACGCCGGACTTCATCGCCAGACATCTTCAGGAGTTCGAGAAACACCCCGAGGCCAGCCTGGTTTATTGCGACGACTACCTTATCGACCGGAATGATAAGCCAATTCGAATACTTAAAAGGCCGGAGTACACAGACCGAAAATTGCTCATCAGAGACATGTTTCGCAGCGGCTTCCCGGTAGTACCGTTTAGAACATGCATCAGAAAAAACGTCTTCGACAAAATCGGGTTTTTTGACGAGAACCTTCCGGTTGCTGAAGACTACGACATGATGCGACGGTTCGTAAAACATGGCCTGAAAATATGTCACTTAACCGGCGCTCTGTACCTGCGCAAAATGACTGAAAACAGTCTTTCAAGAAATTTAACCCCACAGAAGGCAAAATCCCATTTCGAACTGGTGAAGCGGTTTGTCGAGACGTTCAGTTATGACGAGTTATTTCCGGATGTCGATTGGGACGAGATACCTGCCGACAAGAGGCAATTGCATGCAAAATGCCTGGCCGTCGTAAATTATCTTGCGATAGGGCAAGACTTCTCACAATCGAATTCGACGCGTTTCTATGCCAATATAGCCTTCGAACATGCTTGCTCAGAATTGCGTGACTGTCTCAAAATTGATCCTGACAACCGGCAAATCCAAGAGCTATTGCAAAAGTGTGAGCTTGGCAGGCAAAGATATGAGAAACATGTACAACAAGCCGTCTGTTAAGCCCGGAAAGGAGAAAACGTATGCCTTATCCGCCGTTAGCAGAAAAAGACCTGATCTTTGAAATTCAGCTCGTGGAGATTCTTTAACCTCTGCATATATCAGACAAATAGTTAAGGAAAAAGTGCTTTTGAACGATAATGAATTGTGTCTCGTGTATATTCCGGCCGGATTCGTGAATTTAGGCGAAAGTATTTAAAATTAAACAATAGGGCAAACAAAAATGTCAACTTTACGTCTTCCAGGGCTTTTAACAGGGATCGATACAAGTAATCTCATCGCCCAACTGATGGCTGCCGAGCGCCGTACGCTTAATATATACGAAGAGCGTAAAAGTACATGGGACGAGAAAAAAGAAGCTCTTAGCACTCTCGAATCCAAACTGAGCAACCTAAGAAGCTCGGTTCGTGCTCTTTCCGACGCTAACGAACTTCGCGCCTTCTCAAGCACATCCAGCGACACTGACAAAGTAACTGCTGAAGCGTCCTATAATACTTTTGAAGGCAATCATACAGTCGTTGTCAACCAGTTGGCCTCCGCTGAGCGATGGGTTCACACCGCCGGCATAGAATACGCCGAGGATTACGTAGGGGCCGGCACGTTTATTTATTCATATGACCATCAGGAAACAACATTAACAACCACAGCAACGACGACACTTGAAGAACTGGTCGGTTTAATCAATAACGATGCGAATAATCCAGGAGTCACAGCGAGCCTGCTGTATTACAACAAAAACTATCATTTGGTCCTCAACGGCAATGACGCCGGAACGGATTACGCACTCTCCGTCAACGCAAGCAGTACTGAAGTATGGCAAGCTGACTCGGCCCTGACCGTTGGCAGCGATAACGCTACGCTGAGCACAAAAATAACAGAACTCGACCAGTTTACGGGTAGTCTGGGAACGGGAGATAAAATTACAATCACCGGCGATGATCATAGTGGTGTGGCTATAACGCCCGTAGAGCTTACCGTCACCAGCAACACGAAACTCACTCATCTTATTTCAGAGATTAATGACGCTTTTGACGGGATAGCCAGGGCAGCTCTCGTTAACGGAAAAATTGTTTTAATCGATGACCTTCACGGAGCAAGCGGACTTGAAATTGGTTTGTCTTTCACTCAGGGTACGGGGTCATCGGCAGAGCTGACTCTGCCTACAATGGCCGTTGAGACGGAAGGCGGCGGCACAACAGCGAACCTCGCAGGCTTTGCAGAAGCGGATTTCATCGAGACCCAATCGGCCCAGAACAGCCAAATACGGGTGGACGGCTACCCTTCCGGCGCCTGGATCAGCAGAAGCTCCAACACAATCGACGATGTCATTAGCGGCGTAACACTGCATTTGCACGACACGACCGATGAGACCGGAGAGGAAATAACTCTAACAAGAGATATCCAGTCGGTAAAAGACAAATTGACCTCTATGGTCAACGCCTATAACCTCGCTGCTGTCTATATCCAGGAAAAGACCGGTTTTAACAGCGTCCTGAAAACAGCCGGTGTCTTAATGGGAGATTATGTCGTCTCGACAATCAGGTCACAGATTCGCACTCCTCTTATTGCCCAGACCAACGGATTTATAGAGGATATCGACAATATCCTGATGCCCGGCCAGATCGGCCTGGAGATTGATAGGGACGGAGTATTAAATCTGGATACAAACGTTTTCGACGAAGCCATCGCTGAAGATTATATGGGCGTCCTGGCCATCATTGGAGCAGACAAAACCGGCAGCAGTAACAGCAATAATATCGAGTTTTATGGCGCCAGCAGCAATTATACGACAGCCGGCAACTATGATGTTGAGGTAGTCGTAGCCGGCGGAGCGATTACAAGCGCAAAAATCAAACTCTCAACAGAATCGACCTGGCGAGATGCGACATACAGCGGCAATATTGTCACGGGCGACAGCACTTTCGACGATAACGGCTATCCAATGTGCCCCGAGAACTCCCTTCAGCTCAGCATCGACTTAAGTCAAAATGGCACATTCACAGCCACTGTCAGAGTAAAACAGGGCTTTACCGGAGCAATAGAAGATGCACTGGATAATATGCTCAAGACTACAACCGGCTCGATTCAAATCGACCAGGAACATGTGGACGACCAAATAGAAGGAATCCAGGAAAAAATTGAGCTTGAAGAGTACCGCCTTACCGTAAGGGAAGAAAGACTGATTGCTCGATTCGCCCGTCTTGAAAGAACCCTGGCTTTGTTACAAAACCAGATGGCCGCTCTGGGATTCAGTACGGCATAAAGTTCAGAATATAATTTAGATTCTCTTCCGGCAGCCGATTATAGAAAACACTCGAAATCCTCAAACAGATCTGCCGATTTTATTTTCTACGGCGCAAACGATAAATCATACCTAAGACTTCTGCTACCGCCACAAACAAAGCCTCAGGTATAGGATTGCCAGGTTCAACCGTTGAATATATTGTCCTGGCCAGTTCCGGTCTCCTTATGATCGGCACTCCATAAGCACGCGCAATTTCTCTAATTCTCTCAGCTAAATGATCCGCTCCCTTGGCTACCATCACCGGCGCTTCCATTTCCTTGGACTCATAACGCAGTGCAACAGCAACATGTGTCGGATTAACAAGAACCACGCTGGCCTTGGGAACGTCGCGCAACATGCGTCTGGATGCCATTTCAATCTGAATTCTACGGATTCGACCCTTTAGTTCCGGCGAACCTTCCGTGTCCTTGCGGTCCTGTTTCGCTTCCTGACGCGTCATCTTCAGGTCTTTGATATACTTCCATTTCTGATAAATAGCGTCGGCAATTCCTATTACCAGCAGTACAACACCTACACGTATTAAAAGGCCAAGTATAAGCTTGGCGGTAACGGCAAGCATTTGCGCGGACCAGGCCCAGCGAAGCGTTGCAAAGACATCGAGTTTGCTTCGAATATAAAACCAGACGACTAATGAAACACAGAGTAATTTGAGTATGGATGTCAGAAGTTTTACTATGGATCGAGCGTCGATCAGTTTTCCAAATCCTGCCACCGGATTCAGGTTATCGAACTTAAGCTCGATTGCCCTCGGCGCAAAATTCAAGCCGCTAACAGCAACGCCGGCCAAAACAGCGCCTACGAAAAGTGCTGCTAAAACCGGAAGGATAACGAGTATTAAATCGACAGTTTTTCCATTGATAAAAGCCGTAAATGCTTCTGTGTTAGAAAAAACGCCGTTTTCGCACGACATCCCATGCTTAATTTGCACTATGAACCATTTCGTCAGACTCGGTCCCAACAGAGCGACCATCGCCACTAACACCAGAAGCGTCGCAACCGACATTAACTCCTGGCTTTGTGGCACTTGCCCTTTCTGCCGGGCCTTCTGCAGTTTTCTAAATGTCGGATATTGTGTCTTCTCAGCAGCCGGTTGCTCTGCCATGATTATTCCCCGATGCCGGTACAAGAGACAGGATTCATTCGGCCCTCATCTCTTGTCCTCGCTTTTTAAAGTTTCATAAGGGCAGCAGTTTTTCCATCAATTTCGCAAATTCACCTACAAATGAACTGATGAACGGCATAAATATCGCCACCATTAACAATCCCAGACCTACACGCAAAGGCAAACTGATAAATAATATATTCATTTCCGGGACCATGCGTGCTAACACAGCTAAGACAACCATCAACAACAGAAACGCGGCCAAAATTGGTGCAGCCAGTTTCAAGCCGTGTAATAACATTGTCGAGCCGGCATTAATTATCCCTTCGGTCAAAACTGGTATTGTCGGTATGCTGCCGGCGGGAAACGACTCATAACTTCGCGAAATTATCAACAAAAACAAATGATGACCGTTGGCGCTAAGAAACAGCATTATAAATATCATCTCCAGCAAACTGCCCAGCGGCTGTGCTCTCTCACCGGTCAATGGATCTAAAATCTGGGCCATAGCTAAACCCATCTGTCGTTCTATAATCCGACCGCTGAATTTAACCGCGGCAAATACAAAAGTAACGATTAATCCCAGAGCCAATCCATACGTAGCTTCATTGGCCATCAACAATACTGCCTCTATAGAAGATATTTGGCCGGCATTAACTGGTATGGGTGTTATCATCGAAAAGAAAATCGTCAACAGCACGGTCATCGCTACTTTGATTCTGGCCGGAATGCTTTTCCACCCAAAAACAGGAAGTACCATGAAAAACGCCGAAATCCTTGTCAGCACCATCACAAAACCAAGCAGCTTTTCGATCATCAGTGCCATCTATCTTCAGCGCCCGATATTTTGAACGTGGCCAAAAATCTCGTTAGTGAATTTGAGTATGACTCCCAGCATCCAGCTTCCGAAAATCAATATTACAACACCAACGGCAAGAAGCTTCGGGACGATTGTCAAGGTCATATCGCGGATGGAAGTAACTGCCTGAAGCAGGGTCACCACCACTCCGACAACCATACACGTCAGTAGAATCGGAGCAGCCAAAAGCAAGGCCGTCTCAAGAGTATGCCTGCCTAAATAAAGAACGAAACTGCTATCCATCTGCCGGATCCCTACAAAAAATCTGTGCTTTAATTAAAACTCAGGCTAAGGCTCTTCGCCAGCAAACCCCACCCATCTACAAGAATGAATAACATCAGCTTGAAAGGCAGCGAAATCATAACCGGCGGCAGCATCATCATACCCGCACTAAGTAAAACACTCGCAATGACCATGTCGATCAACAGAAAAGGAATAAACAAGAGGCAGCCCATCTCGAATGCCGTGCGGAACTCGCTGATAATAAATGCCGGAATAACTATATGCAAATCTATCTCCATAGGACTGGTAGGAGGCTCAATTTTGGCCATCTGCACAAAAAGAGTCAAATCAGCTTGCCGGCATTGTCGCAGCATGAACTCCTTGAGACAACTGCCGGCCCGGGCCCCGGCTGCCTGAAAATCAATCTCATCTGCAATATAAGGCTGAATCGAGCTTGTGTTAATCTTCGAAATTGTTGGTGTCATTGTATATAAAGTCAGAAACAACGCTAAACCTATTATGGCAACAGTAGGCGGTATGGTTTGCGTGGTCAAAGCACGCCGAATAAAAGCCAGAACAATAACTATTCTCGTGAATGATGTCATCATTACCAAAAGGCTTGGCAAAATCGCCAGACCGGTAAAGATAACTACAAGCTTCACAGGAGTCGACCAATCTTTACCTTCGGCGCCGTCGGCAGTTGCTTTGTCTATGACCGTCATCAAATCCCCGATGCTTGGGACACCGGCTGCCGGAGCATTTACTACAGATGTATCGTTTGGCAGTCTTGGCAGTTCAGGTTGAGCGAGCGCATTGGCGCCCTGACCTAAAGACAATCCGGCCGGCATCAAAATGACAACCGCAAATAAAAGCATTCTAATAAGTTTACCGGCCATCTATTTTCTCAATTATAATTCGTTTCTTTAGCTGATAAATCCATTAAGTCACTGCCCATGTCAGCCAATTTCGTAACATTCTCATTTGTGCTGCCTATAAGGAACCGTCGATTACCTATTTCGAGTAAATGCACTGCCTTGCGGGGGCCGAGATGGACCGTTTCGACGATACGAATTTCTTTGCCCGGCAGGTTGGTAATCTTTGGCAGGAGCTTTTTGGAAACGTAAATCGCCGCAATAAATAGAGCAAGAACAAATAAAACCGCAAGTACTGCTCTAACAGAAAACTCCCCTCCAACAGGATTATATTCCGATTTTCCGAAAAAATCCTGATCATTTGCAAACAAGGGGCTATTTTCAGATTCGGCGCCTGATTCCGGCTGCTCTGGTTCAATCTTTGATTCTTCAGACTCCATGCCATTAGTGGCCGACTGGGCCGAGCAGATAACCAGCACACCACCACCCAAGGCAACTGTTATCAAAAACACAAAGATTTTTTTCTTAAATCCAGCCACACTTAAAGACACATCAAAAACAATTCTCGGGCTGTCATTTAGCGACATACTAAAAGCGCACTTAATTGTATTCTGAGTGCAAATCGCGTGCCGAAATACCAAAAAGTGCTTTGATACACTATCAACAGCGATTTTGTGATGAGAGTCGCGTGCACAAATATAAAAGTTGTCGAAAAACTTGACAAGCGTACAAATTAATCACTTGCCCTTAAAACCGCTATCAGGATCTGCGAATGCTTTGAAATTGGGCTGTCCCGCCCCACCCAATCACCTCCCGGACCCGCTCCCCATGAATTAACAGACCACTTAGATTGACCGCCAGCCAGGCTGCGTCGCGATTGCCCCCCCCCTGCCGCAGACAGAGTTCCCCGCAGAAAATCCGCCACCATTCGGGCACGCCTCGCTGAGAGTAACCACTTCTCTTTATCACTCTTTCCATCAGAGGCCAGGCCGAGGACATATAGTTCGACCGGCTTTCGGCCGACATTTTGCTGTAAATCCAGACAAAATCCTCTCAGAAACTTCCTCGCCGGCTCATTCAGGTCGATGCGACCGGGCGAAAAGCGAACGTTAGCTATCGAAAAATTGGTCCTTTCAGCGACTATTTGCGAAGGCACAATTGTGGTCGTTTGCTTAAGTTTTTCAAGAATCCGGCGAAGCTCTTCGGCCCTTGCGTCAAGAGTCCTGAGATCAGGGGACTCATCAGGATTACTTATAGAGTGTTTGGTTTTGAGATCACCAAAACGAGGCATCTCTTCTTTTCCAAATAGCATTCCAAGTCCGATATGTCTAATTGATTCCAGAAAGGCATCTCGACCTTTATCAAAAAGTTCCGGATCCTGGACGTTAGCCAGACTTAGCAGCATTACGAAAAAAGTCAGCAGCAGCGTTACCATATCTGAAAAAGTAACGATATACCCTGGGACCTTCGGGCCTGCTTCCCCTATTATCAGTCGCTGACGCTTCAATTGTAAAGGCTCCGTTCTAACAAAACTATTTCAACTCTACGCTCAGGTTCCGGGCGCCCCAGGCCCGGCTCACTGCCTGTTAAGCTCTCTTGAGCCAAGATGCTTGCATCCGAGATACTGAAACGCTCCCAATCAAGGTTTTGTTGTGTTGTGAAATACTCCATGACTACCCATGATCGTGGCAGACCAAAGTATTCACTACTCATATCGTCTGCCAGCCCATTTTCACTAACGACTACCCGGCTGGGTACTCCTCTTAAGAACGAAGCCATAGTCTCCATAATTTGACGACCGCCAGGCGAAAGAGCTGTTCCTTTGCCCCAAAAAAGCTTCTTCGATGAGATCAGAAATGCCATACCGCCCCGGAGATCCACAAGTCCTGTTTCTTTCATCAAGCCGTCTTGCAATTCTTGAGCTGAAGTGGGCTTCTCACTGCCTTTTCTAAGTTCAGCTATATGTCTTACCGGAGGTAGATACAAAAGCGCATCTCTATCACTTCTGCGCACCGGACTGATAGTGGTTAGAGCTGTTGAGTAACCTACCTTCAAGCTCCGAAATACTCTGTTGTCAAAAGATGAAAAACTCAAGAGAAGTACAAAGAATGTTAACAACAGCGTCATGCAATCGCTGAAAGTCACCATCCATTCCGGTGCGCCCGGCTCATCATCGACTGCAGCCTGTTTCTTCTCACGCGCCATTATATATTTGCCTTGACTTCTTCTCGTCTGCTCTGTGAGATAAATGCATGCATTTTTTCCCGAATAGTAGTCGGATTATCACCTTGCGCAATAGCGCAGACACCTTCTACAATCATTTCCATTGCAGTACTTTCTGCTTTGGAATAAATCCCCAACTTGCCCGCTAATGGGATAAAAATCAAATTGGCCGAAAATGCTCCGTAAAAGGTGGTGAGCAACGCGACCGCCATCCCGGCACCAATCTGGTCCGGCGAGGACAGGTTTTTAAGCATCTGGACCAGCCCGATGAGCGTGCCGACCATCCCAAAGGCAGGAGCTGCCGCACCCATAAATTCCAGAATCTTTTTACCCGTCGAATGGCGGTCTCGAAGATTATCGATCTCCAGAGACATCAGGTCCCTTATTGCGTCGGGTTCCTGCCCGTCCACAAGCATCTGCAAACCCTTAACAAAAAACAAATCGCTTATCTTGGGAATCTCCTGCTCCAGGGCCAATGCTCCGTCACGTCTGTTGATAGCAGCAAAATTTACCATATTTTGTATCAGCTCCGAAGCTGACGGAATCTTTGTAACAATCGTTTTCTTGACCACTGCGAATATTCCAAGAAACTGAGGCAGAGAAAAATGTATGAGAGTAGCGCACAACATACCGCCTATTGTTATTGCCAACGATGGAATGTGCACAAACGACTGCCACCCGCCGCCAACTACGATAGCACTGACGACAACAAGAAAACCAAGAATCACCCCTATTATAGTCGCAATATCCATAGGACTACGTCCCCTCAACTATCTGTTTCAATCTCTTACACAAAGTTGCCGCCAGCGCCGGCTCGGAAGTAGCTAACTCGGCCAGCAGTTTGGCTTTGGTCCTTTCGGTCATATAGTGCAGTATCTTGACTGCATCATCAAAGCTGCTGCTGACATTGCCGGCCTCGATAGCTTGCATTTCGCTCGTATCCTGCGCTGCACACATATTAGTCAAAATTTTACTGGCGCCGGTCACATCCATCTTGTCATAGGTAGCTGCTATCGATACCAGATTGGTCTTCTCTGCCTGGTCAATCTCAAGCCTGCTTTTAAGCAGCTTATCACGCTCACTTTTGAGATTGGCAATGGTCGAAGCAAGTTCAATTCGCAGGGTATTGAGGCTCTCGATGTCCTTCTTCAGCACATCCTGGGTCAACTGCAATCTTCGTTCCCGGACTCCAAGGGCCAGCAGCCTGTTGTTATACTCCTGCATTTTTTCCCGGACATCCTGGACCAGATTCTTAAGCTGCTGCTCCGTCATAGCTTTTGTCATCGGGCCGGTAGTCGCTATCGCACCGGCTTGAGGCTGCGGCAGCCCCTGTTCAGATTCGTCACCGGCAAGTGCCGACTGCTTTAAATCGTCGGGAAGGCTTACCTGAGACGGTGGAGTAAGCCATGCAAAAACAAACGCTCCGGCAAAACTCACTAATCCCGCCGCCGCTGTTATTATTATAAATTTCTTACTCATTGGTCTTCTCCTAATTTCGCGATTTTCGAACAAATGAAATTGTAGCCCCCTCATCCAGCTCTTTTTGCTCAAGTTTCTCTTGTTCCTTTATAAATTGTATCTTTGCTTCAACT
>JBARRE010000633.1:0-2605 GCA_049644065.1 Sedimentisphaerales bacterium
GTCGAGTATCCGCCCCTCATATCACTTAAATTTGTAACAATAAATGTCTCGCCGTAGCCGATGGGTGTATTGCCGCTAAGCCAGTTTGAATCATCATAATCGATCTGACGCCATGGCGAACCTTGCGTCGAAGATGGCTCCCGGGTACCTTTGAAATATTTCCATTGAGCGCCTTCGTCAATCAGGCTAATTCTGTCGTTTTGAACTGCAACTTGAGAGCCGGCAGCCACCTCGGCGATACGCCATTTCATCGCAGCGAACGTACCGCTGCCCTGAGGATCGCTGAACGGACTTGTCTCAAATGTCAGGGAATTAATTGGGAAAGTGGGTGGACAGGTTGCTGTCACTGTTGGTGTTCGTGGAATGGCCGAATCGCTGGAAATGGAATCCATACGGCTCTGCCGCTCGACCACGAAATCCTTCATTACCTGAACCATGCCCTCAAAGCTCCTGGTGTATCCGCGCTGCCCGGCCTCCTCGTAGAATCGGCCCTGACCGGCCTTAAATGATGCCTGTTGATTAAGATACCGGGGATAGGCGCCGTCGCCCACGGCCCAATGGTAGTCCCACATAGTCCGGTCGGCGTCCACTATGGAAGGTCTGCCGTCAGGATCGTCGATTACGGCTGCGAAATCATCAATCAGTTGGTTCGTCTGGTCGGAGTTAAATAACAAATCGCTGATTTCCCGTACTCGGTTTCTGCAAGCGACATTGATCTCTGAACGGTTTAACACTCCGCTTCGGCTGAATGGATCCGACATGCCACCGTAATAGCAGGTCCAGGTCAGGTCAACATCCCACACTAACTGCCACCATAGGTTGTTGGTGCCCCACTCGTTGGTGGTTGGCTCAGGATTCTGATAAAAGAAATGGTTCTTGCTGGTGATATCGCCGTGGTGGATGGCATTATAAATAGCGTACAGACCATAGTACGATTCGAGATTGACGTTAGAACCCCACCACTCCGCTGAAGAGGCTGACTGGTAGCTGTTTCTGAAGCTTAAGACATCGGAGTTGTCCGTGACGGCTATGGGCCCCTGATTGTTAAGTTTCAAGCCGTTCGGATAGGCTCCATCCATTTTGTAAAGGTTACCGTCCGGTAAGTCGTGTTCATCCAGGAAACGGCCATCTAACTGCTCAAGGGTCATATACACACCCCAGAAATCACCATCGTACTGGGTCCCGCGGCTGGTTAAAGGTGGATGTGAGGCGTTGAGAGTTCCGTCTTCGGATGGCTCATCAATGATTCTAAAATGCACCCAGTTTGTTTTTGAAGTGGGTACGCCAGCTAAGTTGAAGAGCTTATTTGAGAGTGCTTCGAACATTCCATGCTCGCCTCGCTGGCCGAAGCTGCCCTGCTGGATACACGCGGAGAAATTGAGCTTGTCCCATTTTGTATTGTACTTTTTGCCGTAGTCGTCACACGCCTGGAAACGGTGCCCTCGGTTGAAGTTAAATTTCCACATGTTTTTACCCATGGCATATCGCCAGACACCGCCGCGGGCGCGGTAGGTAATGTGGTCGTATACCTTTCCGTCGTAAATCAGCGTGCCGAGCCATTTATATTCGTCGCCCCCGTATTTTTCGAGCCAGGTGGAATTCTCGACATCTGATTTCTTGCTGATGAGATGATAAACGGGCAGGCTGCTCATGACATCGGAGTCATACTTGACCATGGCAGTTGCGCCGGGCCGGACGGCTCCGTACCAGGCCGGGACTCCGTCATAGATAAAATATGCAAAATTCGGCTGCGCATCATCCATATACGGCACTATAAGGCCTCGCCCGCCGTTGTCGGTGATCGTGATACGATAGCGTACCAATCGGCGGTGGACCTGAATTGAGCCCGGAAGCTGCACGCTGTAAACATCATCGCCGGCGATTGCATCACCGTTGAGCCCGTCATCGTGCATGGCGATGTTGGTCCAGTTTGCATTATACTGCCAATCTTTGATGCTTATATAGCTGCCCGGTTCGACGACCTGATAGCTCAATTCAACGTTGCCTACGCCGTCGGTGTCGGTCACCTTGGCAGATATGGTTACTATCTGACCCGACTTGGGCTGTTCGGACGAGTGTTTTACCTGGCGGATATGAGGCGGTGCGTTGTCGAGGTAAACAGAGTCGTTGAATGCCACCAGTGTGGGATAAGCCGATCGCCAACTGCCCGCCAGATCATTGTCGAGAAACGGATTTATCAGTTGGATGGAATGTCCTGTGCCAGGCTGGTCATTCGGTACTGCGTTGCCTACGGTAGGCCAGGGGAATCCAAGCTGATAATCCACCTTGTCGATTTCATCGCCGTCGGCGTTGTAAAGTACGATCCAGTCCCCGCTGTTGCCGAGTTTGCCCTCAAACGGGCCGAAGACCAAACTGGGAGAAACGATGAATCTGCCGCTGCTCCATTTGGCGCTGATATGGGTTGGGTTCTGAGCCACGACAATATAGCCGCCCGACGGCAGGATCGAGCTGTCCGGGAACTGATAAGAGACAGCATTGGTAAAATACCAGCCTGTAAGATCAATATCTGCTGCCGTCGTGTTGTGGAGTTCGATAAACTCTACCAGTTCGGTTTTGACATCGGGATCGTAGTGAATCTCGTTAA